>NZ_JAPVZK010000004.1:0-90878 GCF_041432345.1 Streptococcus sp. 27098_8_103 | reverse complement strand
CGATTCCGGAACTTAGTTTTGAAATATTTCCTTAAACGAGGGATATCTTCTACTAATCCCTCTTCTTTACTAATCAATTCATGTAAGCAGATCATTCCCTCTTGATCCCAGTCCGATAACTCCCATAAATGAAGGTGATATTCCTTTCTACACTTGTATACAATTCCTTGGACTTCTTCATACAATTCTTTAAACATAATGTTCCCCTTTCTAGATACAGTCTAACAGATTCAAAAACACTTTTGGCACATTTCATCCATTCTGCACCCTTTAGCTCCTCAACTGAACAAAAAAGAGAGGACATGCCTCTCTCAGTGTTATTTTTCATCATTCATTTTTGACTTTACTTCATCATAAGATAATGCATGAGATTCCTCCTCGACTGTTTCAGGCATCTTTCCTGTTTCGTAAAGAGATTTAATTTGTGTACTATCCAATGTTTCGTATTTCAATAATGCTTCTGCAATCAACTTGTGAGTTTCACGATTTGACTGAATAATTTCAGCAGCTTTATTTCGTGCTTCATTCAATAATGATCGAACCTCTTCGTCAATTTCATAAGCTGTTTGTTCTGAAATTGATTTTTGAGGGCTTTGTGCACCAAACATGGCATGACTTCCTTCATATTGAACTGGGCCAAGTTTTTCACTCATACCGTACTCTGTAACCATTGCACGCGCCATTTGTGTCGCTTGTTCAAAGTCGTTTGAAGCTCCTGTAGTTTGGACATTAAAGATGATTTCTTCAGCTACACGTCCCCCCATTAAGCCAGCCAATTGCTCTTTCATATCTTCTTTAGAAAGAAGCATTTGGTCTTCCTTAGGAAGTGCAATCATGTATCCACCTGCACGGCCTCGTGGTACAATTGTAACCTTATGAACAACACGGGCATTCGACAAGACTAAACCAACAATGGTATGTCCAGCCTCATGGTAGGCAACCAATTCACGTTCTTTTTGTGAAACAGTCTTATCTTTCTTAGAAGGTCCAGCAATAACTCTATCTTCTGCTTCATCAATATCTGAGGCATCAATTATCGATTTATTGCGACGAGCAGCAACTAAAGCCGCTTCATTCAAGACATTCTCTAAATCAGCACCAACAAAACCTGGAGTTTGTTGAGCCACTAATTTCAAATCAACATCTTCTGCTAAAGGCTTGTTCTTAGCATGAACTTTCAAGATTGCTTCGCGACCTTTAACATCAGGACGGCCAACCAATACTTTTCTATCAAAACGTCCTGGACGCAAAAGGGCAGGGTCAAGTACATCTGAACGGTTTGTCGCAGCGATGACAATAATCCCTTCATTTCCCTCAAAACCGTCCATCTCAATCAAGAGTTGGTTCAAGGTTTGTTCACGTTCGTCATTACCTCCGCCAAGACCGACTCCACGTTGACGTCCAACAGCATCAATTTCATCGATAAAGATAATAGCTGGAGCTGCTTTTTTGGCATCTTCAAAAAGAGAACGAACACGACTAGCTCCAACTCCGACAAACATTTCTACAAAGTCAGAACCTGAAATACTAAAGAATGGAACACCTGCTTCTCCGGCGACTGCCTTAGCAAGCAAAGTTTTACCTGTTCCCGGAGGTCCCTCCAGAAGGACACCTGCTGGAATACGGGCTCCAAGTTTTGTAAATCGTTTTGGATCTTTTAAGAATTCAACAACTTCAACTAGTTCTTGTTTTTCTTCCTCAGCTCCAGCAACATCTGAAAATCTTACTTTAATATCTTCTTTATTTGCAGCTTTAGCCTTACTACGTCCAAAACTCATCGGGTTACGGCTATTATTTCCTCCCATATTTCCCATCATAGAGAATAGGAAGAAGAAAAGAATACCGAATGGCACAATGGATACAAGAATATTAATCCACATACCACTCGAACTTTCATGCTTAATAGTTACTTCCGCTTTATGGTCAGAAGCAAGCTTTTGCAATTCTGATACTGTAGTATCTGAAGGAAGAATAATACTTGAAAATTTCTCTACTGTTGTAGCAGATGGAGAAAAGAACTGAATGCCTGTTTCTTCTTTACTTGTTTTAGGATTTTTATAAACACCTGAAACTTCGATAACACTGCCATTTGGTTGGTAAGTTAATTCTTTTACATTGTCATCGGTAATTTCTTTTACCAATTCTGTATAATTAATTTGCTCACTTTTCCCTGCAACACTACCTGTACTAAAATACTGGTAAGCTGTAACTAGGAAAAAAATAAGTAATAACCATAGAAAAGGATTTTTAATTAAACCATTATTTTGTTTTTTCATTAAAAATTGTTCTTTCTAATTTGAATATACTTCTTCTTTCAATACTCCAACATAAGGAAGGTTACGATAATTTTCTTTGTAGTCTAAACCATAACCTACTACAAACTCATTTGGAATAGTAAAGCAGGTATAGTCAGCCTCAATTTCTACAACACGTCCCTCTGGTTTATCCAATAAGGTTGCAATCTTAACAGAAGCTGCATCTCTTGCAATAAACATATCTCGCAAATTCTTCAAAGTTTGACCTGTATCAATAATATCTTCTACAAATAGAATATGTCTTCCTTTAATGTCTTGAGTCACATCTTGTTTAATATTAATGACACCGCTACTTGCTGTCCCACCATGATAGCTAGAAACCATCATGAAGTCCATTTCAATATGTGTGTCGATATGTTTAATCAATTCAGCCATAAAAGGAATAGATCCTTTTAAAATCCCAACTAAAATTAGATTTTTTCCTGCATAGTCTTTAGTGAGTTGAGCACCTAATTTTTTAGCAGCTTCTGTAATTTCATCGTGTGAAACGAGAATTTTTTTAATATCGTTTTCTAACATTTTTTTACCTATCTATTTTTTCTATATAAAGTACAGTGTTCATTATATCATTTTTCGTGTTTTTACTCAAATTACTGGTCGCAATTCCCAAAATTGAGACAATTTTACCAAATTGCTCAATAATCAGAGCAGATCTTCGCTTTTCCATAGGGATTTTCAAATCGATAAATAGACGTCTTAGTTTTTTTCTATGCCCATTTTGAATCAAAAAATCTCCTGTTTTTCGATGACGAATGTGTATGGATGTTTCGCGTGAAACAGGTATTTTTTGAATTGATTCACCTTCTAAAGGAATTCCAAAGGAAAATATGTATCCTTGATAAAATACCTGATTTTGATAGTGTAACACAAGTTCATCTACCTTTTCATCAGCCTGCGGACTGATTTTACAAATCCGAAACTGTTGATACTCTTTTACTAGTTCATAACCATTTTTAAGCGGATGACGATACTGGCTTTTAGTTTTTAAAATTTGTCTAACTTCTTCAAACTGAGCTTTTGTGAGATTCAAATCTGGAAAACGATTCAGATAAGTTTGAAATAAAACTCTTTGTGTCGACTCAGAGTAAGACAATAACTGCTCTAAATTTTCTAGATCAATATTCTTTGATAATTCAGCTATGGCTAGGTCATAATCTAAAATTTCATTGCCGAGGCTTAAGATTGCATCTCTAAATCGAGGATTTTCTTTTTCTAATTCTGGTAAATAAAAGTTTCGAATACGATTTCGAAAATAATGATTTTCTTTATTTGATATATCTTCAAAATGAAAAATTGATGGGAAGTCTTTTTTTTGAAAATTCAAGAAGGGCCGAATGATTTCTATCTCTCCGACTACTTGCTTCTCCTTAATTCCTGATAGATAGCGCAAACGAGTGCCTCGAATCAAACGCATCAAGATCGTTTCCACCTGGTCATCAGCATGGTGGGCAGTTACCAAGGCTGTCGCACCAGTCTTTATCATGACCTCTTTAAAAAAATCATAACGAAAATGTCGAGCCAGCGCTTCTGAAAATTCTCCTGAAAAATTGCTGATATAAATAGGAAGTTCTGCTTCAGCAGCTAACTTCCTTAATTCCTGTTCTTCCCAATCTGATTCTACTCTCTGCTTATGATTTACATGAGCTAGGATCAATTCAATTGCTAACTCTTTTTTATAGGTAGATAATACCTTAAATAGAAACATAGAATCTAATCCACCAGAAAGAGCAAGCACCACCTTAGCATGTTTTTTAAAATATTCTCTCTTGAGACAATGATTTAAAAAATCTTGTTCCATCATTTTAGAACCTCATAAACATCCTTAGCTATCTTAGAAATCGTATCATAATCAGAATTCTTAGTGAAAATAGAAAGAACAAATGGAGAATCTGCATAGACAACACCCGTATCATGCTCAAATTCGTCCGCATCCCCAATTTTATGAGCTACCTTCACAGAAACACCTTTGGCAATTCTCTCATTATCAAAATCTGTTTTAGTCAAAGACTCTAGCACAAATCCATTTTGATTATAAATAGCTTCCATGACCTTCCCAGCCATTTTAGAAGAAATCAATTTTTCTTTCGTATCCCAATCATCTCCCATAATAGCAGACATCTTGGACTTAAATGTTACATCAGATTGGTTTGAAATGTAATACCCCAATAGATTATGAGCTACATTATCAGATTCTTTTGATATTTTCGTAATTAAATCTTTTAGAGAATACTCTTTATTATCCTCTTTTTTAGGAAGGCTACCACTTCCCTCTGGTTTATAAGAACCTGGAAAATCATTGACTGCAGATACGTATCTTATAGTCGTGTCTAACTGATAAAGACCCTCATTTATTTTTTCTTGCGTATAATAAAGATAAGGAAGTTTCAAAACACTAGCTGCATACATCTTTTCATCTTGATTGATACCAGCTTCTTTTCCAGTAGTCAGTTGCTTAACATAAATAGAGAATGATTCCTTCTGATATTTTTCAGATAACATTTCTTGGACTTTACTTATCCGATTATCTTCTTCAGAAGTTGATTCCTTATCTACCCATCCAGCTTGATCAATATGTAGAAATTCTCTTCCTTCTACAAACATGGTCTTGTCGATTGATACTTGCGAATAAGCTGATAAGGATGATTTCACTTCTTTTAAGTCATAAGGACTATTGTACAGTTTAAAATCAGATTCTAACCATACTTTTTTTATTGTTGGAGTTACCTCTGATTGATCATATAAAAATCGTTTGTCCGCAGCTATAAATTGATGATTTGATAGCTTAAATACCGGAATTCCTTGTTTATTTAAGCGCCACTCGGTTATTTGAAAACTTGTTTGGGGAGTCAATTTTCCAGATTCCACTACTAAATCTTCATTCGCATAAACAGGAACCTCTCCATAAACCATGGGAGAACTTAATTTTTCTCTAAAATAAATACCAAAGTCAGATTGTGAAAGGTAATAAATTTCTTTCGAAGTATAGACGACTTCTTTTTCTGTGCTAACGACTTTTGAAATAGTCAAAAAACTCGGTAGCAACAAAATAATTAAGAACTTACGCATTCTTCCTTTCCTTTTCTTCTTGTAAACGCAATAGTTGATTTTTATCAGCCAACTCTTCTAGTTTTTCATCCGATAGACTCAAAAATTGCTCAATTACGTCTAATAAATTTTCCATTTTATCACCTTGGGAGCAAGTCAGGAATCGTATAAACAGCTTCCCGATTCTTAGAATAATAATATTTTG
Organism: Streptococcus sp. 27098_8_103; assembly: GCF_041432345.1. Classification (GTDB taxonomy): domain Bacteria; phylum Bacillota; class Bacilli; order Lactobacillales; family Streptococcaceae; genus Streptococcus; species Streptococcus mitis_BV. Next base: position 85,313 of record NZ_JAPVZK010000004.1, on the reverse strand, counting down.
CACGCATGTATTTAGCAACGTAATCTTCATCTTTCAACTTTGTAGCAAAAGCTGTCTCTTTCTCCTTTTCCTCACTCAAGGTTTGATACTGAGTTTGCAAGTCTGATAACTGTTGACGTCTTTGGAGTAATTGATGATAGCTTTGAGCAAGATTATAAGTTGGTAAAATGAACAATAAAATCATCAAAATGAGAACCCAACCCATGAAACGATTACGTTTTTGTCGTTCTTTCATCAGATAGCGACGACGTTGGTGTTCATTTTGAATAAAAGAATTATTCAATTGTACGATATTTTTAGACATTTTCTTCTACCCGTGTTTCACTGATAATTTCATACATGCCTGCTGCATCTTCTTTTTTTGTACTATCTTTCATCTCCAGTACTTTTACAAGTAGCAACTTATTTCCAAAGCGAATTTCAACTTGGTCATTAACTTTCAAATCCGTTGAACTTTTTGCCAAGATTCCATTTACCTTGATTCTACCTTTATCTGCTACTTCTTTTGCGACTGTACGACGCTTGATAATTCTTGATACTTTTAAATATTTGTCTAATCTCATTTTTATTACCTCAAATTATTATTGTACCATTTTTATCCCTTTTATAGAAGAAAAATGTTAAGGGGAAATTGCTTCCTTTGATTCTTTTATCTCTAATAAACTTTCTCCAAAAATGAGCAGACCTTCTAAAATTTCATAGTCCTTCTTGTTTCGGATGTCAAATACAACTTCCATTAATCCCTTATTCTCAGTTATGGCTGCTTTTAAATTCGTTGCAGATAAAGATTTAAAATAATCTTGAGCCAAGAACAATCGCTGAGTAATTTTTTCAAATTGAACTGTAATCTTATTTTCTTTTCGTTCCACACGTTGAACAAAGACCTTGTCAAGATAAGACTTAATCAAACCAATCTCTAAAAGATAGGCTACTACGTCTGGGTACTCTCCAAATCGGTCCATCAACTCTTCTTGTAACTCTTCATAGTTGACACGGTTGTCAATTTGACGAATTTTCTTATAAATTTCAATCTTATGTCGTTGATCAGAAATATAGGTATCAGGAAGATAGGCATCAATTTGTAAAATCAACTCAGCATTCCCTTTGGTTCTTGTGTTCACATTACCATGTCGTTTAGCAATAGCTTCCTCCAATAACTGCGAATACAATTCAAAACCAACAGAATCAATGAAACCAGACTGGGATTTTCCTAAAAGATTTCCTGCTCCGCGAATCGAAAGATCTCGCATTGCAATCTTAAATCCAGAGCCCAATTCTGTAAATCCTTTGATCGCTTCTAATCTCTTCTCGGAGACTTCACTGATTGATTTTTCTGGACGATACATGAGATAGGCATAAGCAATACGATTACTACGACCGACTCTTCCTCTTAACTGATACAAGGTTGACAAGCCCATATGGTCCGCATTTTCAATAAATAAAGTATTAGCATTTGGAATGTCCACCCCTGTCTCAATAATGGTAGTAGGCACTAAAATATCATACTGACCTTCAATGAAATCCAGTAGAGTATTTTCTAACTGAATCTCACTCATTTGCCCATGAACATAACCAATCGAAGCATCTGGAATCAACTCCTGTAATTCGGAAACCTTCTGGTCAATCGTGTCAACTTTATTGTAAAGATAGTAAACTTGACCTCCACGCTCCATTTCACGCAAGACAGCATCACGAATCACACTATCATTCTTTTCTAAAACATAGGTTTGCACTGGATAACGATTAGTCGGCGGAGTTTCAATAACAGACAAATCTCTGATTCCCAGCATAGACATGTGAAGGGTACGAGGAATTGGCGTTGCTGTCAAGGTCAGGACATCTACTTGTTTTTTCAGTTCTTTCAAGGTTTCCTTATGCTTGACACCAAATCGCTGTTCCTCATCAATAATCATCAAACCCAAATCAGCAAACACAACATCTTTTGACAAAATACGATGGGTTCCAATCAAAATATCAACTTGACCCTTTTTCAATTTTTCAAGTGTTTCAGTCTGCTCTTTTTTACTTCTAAAGCGACTCAACACATCAATATTAACTGCAAAATTTTGGAATCTCTCTTTAAAATTTGTATAGTGTTGTTGCGCTAAAACCGTCGTCGGAACTAGAACGACAACTTGTTTATGATCATTGACTGCCTTAAAGGCTGCACGCATAGCAACTTCAGTCTTTCCAAAACCAACATCCCCAACTAAAAGTCGATCCATTGGCTGAGAAGCCTGCATATCTCTCTTGATTTCCTCAACACTACGAAGTTGATCATCCGTTTCAACATAAGGGAAGGCATCATCAAAAGCGTGTTGATCCTCATCATCAGCTGAGAAAGCAAAACCCTTCAACTGGCTGCGTTCAGAATAAAGTTTAATTAAATCGTCAGCTATATCCTCTACCTGGTTCTTAACTTTTTGCTTTGCTTTTTTGAAATGACCATCATTTAATTTATTGAGTTTAGGTGCTTTACCGTCACTTGAAACGTATTTGGACAGTATATGAATCTGTTCCACTGGGATAGAGATTTGATCCCCATTTTGATACTGGACACTGACATAATCGCGGTGGATTCCTTTGATTTCAATGGTTTCAATTCCTAGATATTGACCAATCCCATGGATATGGTGAACAACGTAATCTCCTTTTTCAAGTTCATTGTAATCTTTTAATCTCTCTGCGTTTGAAACATGTTGTCTTCGAAAACGACGTTTCAATTTCTTTTGAAAAATCTCATGTTCAGTTATCAATAGAATCTTTTCATCTACAAAGTGAAAACCATGTCTGAGATTTCCCTCAATTAAGTTTACAGATTCTTTACAAATACTTGACTTATCTCTGGAATCCAATTTAATCTGATATTCCTCTAAAACATCTTCCAATGTTTTACTTCCCATTGAATTACTAGACTGCAGGATAATAGTGTAATCCATTTTTTTGTATCGCTCAATTTCTTCTTTTAGAAAAGAAAATTGATTGAAAAACTCCTGCATAGGATATTGATTAAATTGATAAATGTGATCAAACTTGAGATTTCCTAACCCTTTTTGGAGATTGGAGAAAAAGGTAACTGGACTTTGTTTTTTATAGGTTTGTTCTGTATCTGCAAAATACTGCATCTCAGAAAATGATTTACCATTCTGTAAATCTTCTGTAAAGTATTGCGCTAACTCTCTTTCAAAGGCTTCATACTGATTCATCAATTTTTGGTAATCATCAAAAAACACTGGTGTATCTTTTTCAATATAATCAAATATAGTCCATGTTTTATCGTAACATAAAGATAAAAACTTTCGACTATCTGAATGTACTTGTTTTTGATGAAAACTTGACAAAATCTCTTCCAAGTATGATTTTAAAATTGGTGATAAGGTCTTTGAAATTTGCTTTTCTAAAGCTGACTGCCCTCGTAGATAGTCCTTTTCCCTCAAAAGTATATCACTTGCTGGAAAGATAGTGAGTTCTGTTTGATTTTCTTTTGATAATTGTGTTTCTACTTCAAAAGTCCGAATTCCATCTACTTCATCACCAAAAAACTCGATTCGGAAAGGTTCTAACTGAGACATCTCAAAAATATCTAAAATATCTCCTCGAATACTAAACTCACCTTGAGTTTGTACTTGCGTAACTTTGCGATAACCTATTTCCTTTAACTGATGGATAAACGTGTGTTGATCATATTCTTCACCAACTGTTATTTTTACAATACTATCTTTGAATATATTGGGAGACGGTAAAATCAATCGACTTGCTGCGATATTACAAACTAAAATCCCTTTCTTAGATGAATCAGTCAAAAAACGCAAGGCTTCAACCCGTGAAATAATTTTTTCTTGTGAAGACATCAAAAACTCGACCATAGGGGAGTCATCTACCAAAAATGGATAGACAAGTTCCTCACCCAAGATAGAGATAAGATCACTAACAAGTCCTTCTGCTTCTCCATAAGTTGACGTCAATAACACAATCTTATCTTCCTGTCTCAAACTACTAGCAATTGCTAAAGCTTTTGTAGAAGTTGACAAGCCTAACATTAATTGTCTTTTCTTATCTGTCAGATTTTGATGCCATTTTTTTATCTGATCATTTTCTGATAATAAATCTAATAAGGTCACCATTTATCCGTTATACCTCTGCATCGTTTTTTCAAAGTTTTTCTCTTGTAAATAGTAGTTTACAGAATCATCAACTTTGTCAATAGACTGTAAAATACCAATATAATCATCCTTGTCAAACTTACTCAAAACATGGTTAACAACTGACATTCCATTTTTAGGTCTTCCGATTCCAATCTTAACACGATTAAATGTCTGGGTTCCAATATGTTGAATAATAGACTTGATACCATTATGACCACCTGCGGATCCCTTTGCTCTTAAGCGAATCTTTCCAACTTCCATGTCAAGGTCATCGTAAATGATGAGTAAATCTTCAATATCCAAACCATAATAAGTTAATAAAGCATGAACCGCTTTTCCACTTTCATTCATAAATGTCGTTGGTTTGACAAGATAAATTTTTTCTCCATTTAGGAAAAAGGATGCTAGGTCAGCTTGAAATATCTTATCATGTGTAAAAGTGACATTCTGTTTCTTCGCTAGTTGGTCAATCAACATAAATCCAACATTGTGTTTTGTTTCAAAATATTTATCCCCTGGATTTCCTAATCCTACAAGTAATTTGGTCATTTATTTTTCCTTTCAAAAGCCAAAAGGGTTGGAATTTTTTTCCAACCTAATTGACACTATTCATTAATTTCTTTAGACATTAAAGCGGAATTCCATGATATCGCCATCTTGAACGATATATTCTTTACCTTCTTCACGCAAGCGTCCAGCTTCTTTTACGGCCTTTTCAGATCCGTATTTCACTAGATCCTCATATGACATAGTTACTGCACGAATAAATCCTTTTTCAAAGTCTGAGTGGATAATACCAGCTGCTTGAGGAGCCTTCATACCACGTTTGAATGTCCAAGCTCGAACTTCTTTTTCGCCAGCTGTGAAGTAAGTTCCCAGTCCAAGTAAGTGGTAAGCTGCACGAGTCAACTTGTCAACGCCTGATTCTGTCAAACCAAGTGCCTCAAGAAACTCTTGCTTGTCTTCTTCGTCTAACTCAGAAATTTCTTCCTCAGCACGCGCAGAAATAACGACTACTTCAGCATTTTCTGTCGCTGCAAATTTACGAATTTGTTTAACATAGTCGATAGAGTCAGGTTCTGAAACCACATCCTCGTCCACATTAGCAACATAGAGCACTGGTTTAGTCGTCAAAAGGAAGAGACCTTTGACAACTTTTTGTTCTTCATCTGTAAATTCAATAGTTCGAGCTGATTTTCCATCTTCTAGGACTGGTTTAATCTTTTGAAGAACATTAAACTCAGCTACTGATTCTTTATCTTTTTGCGTACGTGCCATCTTTTCTACACGCGCATAACGCTTATTAACTGATTCTAAGTCAGCAAGAATCAACTCCAGGTTAATAGTATCAATATCTGCAAGTGGATCTACAAAGGCGTCTTCACGTCCTTGCTCGCGCATCACATTTTCATCATCAAAAGCACGAACTACGTGAACAATCGCGTCTACTTCACGGATATTAGCCAAGAATTTATTCCCTAGCCCTTCTCCTTTTGAAGCTCCTTTTACAATTCCTGCGATATCTGTAAATTCAAATGTTGTTGGAACTGTCTTTTTAGGAGTGATCATTTCAGTCAATTTTTGTAGGCGTTCATCTGGAACCTCAACCATTCCAACGTTTGGATCAATCGTCGCAAATGGATAGTTTGCAGCCTCTGCTCCTGCTTTTGTAATTGCATTAAATAGTGTTGATTTACCAACGTTTGGCAAACCAACGATACCTGCTGTTAAAGCCATATTTTCTCATTCTCCGTTTTCATTTCAATCCCTAATATTATAACACAAAAAGGGAAAACTTGCTAACCCTCTAACTGAGGGGTTTCAGTCAATAATTTTATTCATTTTTCGATCAAAATCATAGCGCCCCATCATGACAACATGGTCACAATTGCTACATTTAATTTTGATATCTGCTCCTACACGTGTAATTTCCCAACGATTGGCCTTTTTACCTGTTGACTTGATGGTGCAAGCATGTGGTTTTTTCATTTCAACAAAATTTCCAACTTGATACATACTACTCTCCTTTTCTTTTTCGATTATATCATAAAAGAGGCGAGCCATGCTCAACCTCTTTCACTTAATTTGTACGAACTGGTGTAATGAGCTGCATGAAGTCTTCATCAGTGTCTGCTGGCACAAGAGTAAATGGACGAACAGCTGAGATAAAGCTAATGGTCACCTTTTCGCTATTTAAAGCCTTAAGAGAATCAATCAAGTAAGTTGGGTTGAAACTAATAGTCAAATCTTCACCAGTCACCTGATCAGTATCGATTTCTTCGTTTACTTTACCAACTTCTGGAGAATGAACATGGGCGCTAACAATACCACCTTTAATTTCAAGCTTCACAGTACCATTTTGAGTCGCACTTGATAAAAGGCGAGCACGCTCCATTGACTGACGTAAGTTTACCACATCAAAAGTAATAGTAGTGTTAAAGTCTGTCGGAATCAAGCGATCTGTATCAGGATAGTTACCTTCTAACAAACGAGTATAGAAGCTAATATTTTCGCTTCTAAAGAGGATTTGATTGTTGGCAAAGAAAATCTCTACAGTTTCAATATCGTCTATAAATACTGCTGAAAATTCGCGTAGAGAACGGCTAGGAATGACGACATCAAAATCATCACTATTTTTTTCAAGAGTCAATTTTTTCTGGCTTAGACGATGAGAGTCTGTTGCAACTGTTTTTAACTCTTTGTGTTGGCTCAATACAAAATGAACACCTGTTAAAATTGGACGACTTTCTTGTGTACTTGCAGCAAAAGCTGTTTCATTGATAATTTTCTTAAGTAATTTTGTTTCAAGAACCAAAGGAGTGCTTGCTGAAATTTCTTGGATTCGTGGATATTGCTCGCTATCTTTTCCTTTTAGGGTAATTTCTGATTTGCCACTAGTTAAAACAATTTGGTTTTGTTCAATTTCTTTAAAATCAAGAGTCACATCAGGTAGACTAGATACCACATTGATGAAGAAAGAAGCTTCAAGAAGGATCGAACCTAAAGAAGTAATTAACAAACCAGCATCTTCATTTTTTTGAGAAATAAAATTTTCAATTGAAATTTGACCATTTGAACCAATTAAAGTAACACCTTCATTGGTTACGTCAATTTTGACGGTTGATAAAATAGGAATGGCATTTTTAGAGCTAATAGCTCTCTTAGTAGTATTTAAGGCTTGTAGAAATAAATTTTTATTAATTGAAAAATGAATCATGGATTCTCCTTTATTTATTTTTAGTATTAGAAGGATAATAGTAATAATAGAGTCTGTGAAATCTGTGGAAAACAGACTTTAAACAAGTCATATCAAGTTTTTGGGCTTGTTTAAAAAATGTGGATAAAAAAGATAATAAAGTAAAAGTTATCCACAAGTTATTTGATTTTCTTTTTGATTGATTCAATTTCTAAACGTAAATTATCGTCTTCATCAATCAAAGATTTAATTTTGGCATGGGCATGAATGACTGTTGTGTGATCTTTACCACCAAATTCCTTCCCAATTTTTGGAAGACTATTATCTGTTAGTTCTCTAGATAAATACATGGCTACTTGACGGGCTAACACAATATTTTGAAGGCGTCTGCTTCCTTTCATTTCTTTGACGCTGACACCATAAAAGTTACCAACTTCATTTTGGATTTTATCAATTGGGATGACGAGCATTTGGCTAACATCTTGTTTGCGTGCCCTAATAGCCTCTGCAGCGATATCGATAGTGATATCCTTAATCTTCTTCACTCGGGCGATTAAAGTGATGTCGTTGATTGCTCCTTCAAGTTCTCGGACGTTTGAATCAAATTGACCAGCTAGGTATTCTAGGGTATCACTTTGGAAATGGTAGTCTAAATTCTCTGTTTTGCTTTGTAAAATGGCAATACGTGTCTCAAAGTCAGGTGGTGTGATATTTTGCGTCAAGCCCCAGCTAAAGCGCGTGACAAGTCTTTCTTCAAGGCCCTCTAAGTGTTTAGGGCTACGATCACTAGTCAGAACAATTTGTTTTTGATTGTTATGGAGAACATTGAAAGTATTGAAAAATTCTTCCTGAGTTGCAACTTTTTTTCCACTCAGCGATTGAATATCATCAATTAACAAGAGATCGAGGCTACGGTAGGTTTTTTTGAACTTATCCATTTCACCCAGTCTCAGATGTTCAAGAAAGTCGTTTATAAAGCTTTCAGCAGGAATGTACTTCACACGCGCATCAGGAATATTTTTCAAAATCTCATTCCCAATGGCATTGAGTAAGTGAGTCTTACCAAGCCCAGGTCCTCCATAGATAAAAAGAGGATTATAGGTCAAGGCTAAATCTTCAGAGACAGCCAGGGCGGCTGATACTGCCCAAACATTTCCATCCCCTTGGATAAAATTATCAAAGGTATACTTTTCTTTTAATCCAGTATCCGAATAAGGAATAGATGCTAGCTTTGGACTATAGTCATAAAGGGTTGAATTTGGAGCTTCTTCAACTTGTGGGATAATCGTATCTTGATGCTTGGTGAAAATATAGTGGGGAGTTATCTCAGCATCATAAATCTCAAAACCAGCTACTACAATGATATCTTTTAGTTGTTTTTCCCAGACCATTTCCATTTCAGATCGTGGTAAAAATATAGTGGCAACATTTTCCTCTACCTTGATGAGTTCAGCTTGAATAGCATAGAAATCATACATGGATCGAGTCAGTCTTTCTTGAGCAAATTCTAATATACGATTCCAAAATTGTTTTTCTTTCAATCCTTTCTCCTCCTTTACTATTTAAAAGTTTAATGCTAGATTTATTTTACCATAGATAGCAAGAATTTTCCACAAGCTGTGAAAAATAATCCACAATGTTATCAAGTTTTATCCACAGGTTGGGGATAAAATCAGAAACTGTTGATTTATGAAGCTTTTTTTTGAAAAAAATAGTGGATAACCTTGTGAGATAAAAAAATAAAAGAACAGCCTTATTTCAGGCTGTTGATAATTCTACTGTATTCTTCTTGATTTGAAAAAGAAATAATGATTTTTCCACTGTCTTTTTTAGACAGTTTGATTTCTACATCTAATCCGAGTAGTTTTTTTAACTGTTCTTCTTCATTTTGTATGAAATGATTCGTTTTTTGAAGTTTCTTTTGTTTTTTCTCTGTCAGAAGAGCTTCTAATTTCCTTACAGAAATGTCTTCACATATAATCCGTTGAAAGAAATAGTTTTGTTGTTCCTTATTTAACCCAACTAGAGAACGCGCATGGGCTTGTGATAGTTGGCCATTTTCTACTTCTGAAAGGATCTGTTCTGGCAAGGACAGCAAGCGAATAGAGTTGCTGATATAAGGACGAGACTTGCCCATTTTATCTGCAATTTCAGCATGGGTAAATCCTTTCTCTACAAGAGATTCATAGGCGCGTGCTTCTTCTATTGGATTTAAATTTTCTCTCTGTAAATTTTCAATGATAGATTGGATCATCATCTCTTGATCTGAAAGCTGCTTAACAACAGCTGGGATATACCTTAGACCAGCTAAAAGTGAAGCCCGATAGCGTCTCTCTCCTGCAAGGATTTCATAACCAATAACAGGAGATTGACGAACAATAATCGGTTGAATGACCCCATTTTCTTTGATAGACTGTGCTAGTTCATGTAGTTTTTCTCCATCAAATTCTTTTCGAGGTTGATAGGGATTTTTCTGTATATCTGTGATAGAAATCATTTCAAATTTTTCCATGATTCTACACTAACACATCTTTTATCTTATGTAAAGCTTTCTTTACATAGATGTCAATTAAGATTCTAAATCACCTGAACTCTTGTCAAGTTTAATAGATGTAGTTTCTTCTTTACCGTTACGATAGTAAGTTATTTTAATGGTATCTCCGATAGAATGATTGTAAAGAGCACTTTGTAAGTCTGTTGATGAAGCAATTTCCTTGTCATCTACTTTTGTAATAACATCGTATTTTTCAAGGTGACCATTGGCAGGCATATTACTTTGCACAGAACGAACAACTACACCAGATGTTACATTGCTTGGAATATTCAGTCTTCTAATATCACTTGTATTAATATTTGAGAGATTGACCATTTGAATTCCCAAAGCTGGACGAGTAACTTTTCCGTTCTTTTCCAACTGTTCAATAATATTGATAGCATCATTTGCAGGGATTGCAAAACCAAGACCTTCTACAGATGTTCCTCCATTTGTGGCAATTTTACTTGAGGTAATTCCGATAACCTGTCCTTGAATATTGATTAGTGGGCCACCAGAGTTACCTGGGTTAATAGCAGTATCAGTTTGGATGGCTTTTGTAGAAATGGCTTGTCCATCTTCAGATTTTAAAGATACATTTCGATTAAGACTAGATACGATACCTTGAGTGACAGTATTAGCATATTCAGAACCCAATGGGCTACCAATAGCAATGGCAGTTTCTCCTACGGTTAACTTGCTAGAATCACCAAACTCAGCTACTGTTGTCACTTTTTCTGAAGAGATTTTGACGACAGCAATATCAGAGAAAGTGTCCGCTCCGACAATTTCTCCGGGTACTTTAGTTCCATCTGACAAACGAATATCTACTTTGCTGGCGCCATTTATAACGTGATTATTGGTGACGATGTAAGCTTCTTTATCATTCTTCTTATAAATAACCCCAGATCCTTCACTAGAGATTTGCTGAGAATCTGTATCAGTATCATCATTACCAAATACGCTATTTTGTCTATTTGCTGAATAAGTAATAACAGAAACAACGGCATCTTTTACTTTGTTAACAGCCTGTGTTGTTGAATTTTCATTCTTATAGGCAGTCTGTGTAATAGTACTATTGTTGTTAGAGGTACTTACAGTACTTTTTTGAGTTAGTTGATTTATTGAAAAGCTACCCAAGGCTCCACTAATAAAGCTAATGACGATAACGACTAATAATTGAAACCATTTTTTGTAAAATGTTTTTAGATGTTTCATATTTGCCTCCATTTTTTTGAAATTACTGAAAGTATAAACTGACTAGCTTAATTATAACTTAAACACAAAAGTTTTTCACAGATTGTGGATAACTTTTAAAAATCTGTGGTTTTCTCGGTTAAAATTAAGCTTTTATTTTGTGAATAAGATGTGAAAAAATAAAGAATATGTTAGAATAGAGTCATGAAAATTAAAGTTGTAACAGTTGGGAAACTGAAAGAAAAGTATTTAAAAGATGGTATCGCAGAGTATTCAAAACGAATTTCTCGATTTGCTAAGCTTGAAATGATTGAGTTGGCAGATGAAAAAACACCAGATAGGGCTAGTGAGTCAGAAAATCAAAAGATTTTAGAAATAGAAGGTCAGAGAATTTTATCAAAAGTTGGTGATCGTGATTTTGTTATTGTGTTAGCTATCGAAGGGAAAATGTTCTCCTCGGAAGAATTTAGTAAGCAGTTAGAAGAAGCTTCCATAAAAGGATTTTCTACTCTTACCTTTATTATTGGAGGGAGTCTGGGATTAGCACAGGATGTAAAAAAGAGAGCTAATCTTTCTGTCAGTTTTGGTCGTTTAACCTTGCCCCATCAGTTAATGAGATTGGTTCTTGCTGAACAAATTTATCGCGCTTTTACGATTCAGCAAGGATCCCCCTATCATAAATAGAAAATTGACTTTTAATTGAATTTTTGGTAGAATAATTGTATTAGGTCTCATAGCTCAGCTGGATAGAGCATTCGCCTTCTAAGCGAACGGTCGCAGGTTCGAATCCTGCTGGGATCAATATAGTAGCAAAGCTGGGAATTTTCCCGGCTTTTTTCTTAAAAAAGTACACTTGGGGAGAAAAAAATGACAGTTGAGAGAATTTTATCTAAAACGAAATTCCATTTTGTATAATAGTTTTTGTAAGTTAGTTTACAAGAAAAAAACATTAAGGAGATTTTATTATGAAAAACACAGTTAATTTAGATAAGTTTGTAGAATTGAAGGAAAAAGACTTGCAAAATATTCAAGGTGGGGAGATGAGGAAAATGAATGAAAAGTCCTTTAATTTCTTTAATATCTTTAGAAGAAGATAAAGGAGTAGCATAATGGATTTTTTCTTATTAGTAGATTTGATATTATATTTTTTAATTATTAGTCATAGTTACCGTTTAATTTGTAAAGGTCAAATAAATAGAAAAGAATTCTTCGTTTTTGGTGCTTATACATTACTAACAGACACAGTATTTGATTTTCCTTTCTATCTTCTAAATTTAGATGGGTTAGGGATTGAAACATTTTTATTTCCTTTATTCTTATATTCCTATTTTCGATGGATGAAACAGTATGAGAGGGATAGAGGACTATTTCTAAGTTTACTACTATCTCTTTTATATGAGAGCACTCATAACTTTTTGTCCGTAACGTTCTCCTCTATAACAGGAGACAATTTTGTTTTACAATATTATGGCCTATTCTTTTCCGTTGTAACGGTGTTGACTTATGTTGTTATCTTAAAAATCATTCATTATTTCCATTTAGAACTAAACTATTTTGATAAGGACTACCTTTATCCTTTCTTGAAAAAAGTATTTTTTGCCTTACTACTGCTCCATATTGTATCTTTCGTTTCAAATATGGTAAGTACGATTAAACATTTGAATAGTTTTGGAAGTATTTTATCATCTATTGTCTTTATTTCTCTCCTTTTGACCTTCTTTGCAATGAATTCGCATAAAGAACAAATGGAAAAAGAGATTGCTTTGAAGCAGAAGAAATTTGAACAGAAACATTTACAGAATTACACAGATGAAATTGTCGGTCTGTATAATGAAATACGTGGTTTTCGACATGACTATGCTGGAATGCTTGTTAGTATGCAGATGGCAATTGACAGTGGTGATTTACAGGAAATTGACAGAGTTTACAATGAAGTTTTGGTTAAAGCTAATCATAAACTGCGTTCAGATAAGTATACTTACTTTGATTTGAACAACATAGAAGATTCAGCTTTACGAAGTTTGGTTGCTCAGTCAATTGTTTATGCTCGAAATAATGGTGTAGAGTTTACACTGGAAGTAAAAGATACGATTACTAAGCTCCCAATTGAACTATTGGATTTGGTTCGTATTATGAGCGTTTTATTGAACAATGCTGTCGAAGGATCGGCTGATAGTTATAAAAAGCAGATGGAAGTAGCAGTTATTAAGATGGAAACTGAAACAGTTATTGTGATTCAGAATTCATGTAAAATGACGATGACTCCTTCAGGAGATCTATTTGCTTTAGGATTCTCCACTAAGGGAAGAAATCGCGGGGTAGGATTAAATAATGTGAAAGAACTGCTAGATAAGTACAACAATATTATTTTAGAAACAGAGATGGAAGGCAGTACATTTAGACAAATCATTAGATTTAAGAGGGAATTTGAATGAAAGTTTTAATTTTAGAGGATGTTATTGAACATCAAGTGAGACTAGAAAGAATATTGGATGAAATTTCGAAAGAATCGAATATTCCAATATCATACAAGACAACGGGAAAAGTCCGTGAATTTGAAGAATACATTGAAAATGATGAAGTAAATCAGCTTTATTTCCTAGATATCGATATTCATGGAATTGAGAAAAAAGGATTTGAAGTTGCTCAGCTCATTCGTCATTACAATCCTTACGCTATTATCGTCTTTATCACCAGTCGATCAGAGTTTGCGACTCTAACCTATAAATACCAGGTATCAGCTCTAGATTTTGTTGATAAGGATATTAATGATGAGATGTTTAAGAAGAGAATTGAGCAAAATATATTCTACACGAAGAGTATGTTGCTTGAAAATGAAGATGTTGTAGATTATTTTGATTACAATTACAAGGGAAATGATTTAAAAATTCCTTACCATGATATTTTGTATATTGAAACGACAGGTGTCTCTCATAAATTGCGCATTATTGGTAAGAATTTTGCCAAAGAGTTCTATGGAACAATGACAGATATTCAGGAAAAGGATAAACATACCCAACGATTTTATTCTCCTCATAAGTCATTTTTGGTAAATATAGGCAATATCAGAGAAATTGACCGAAAGAATCTAGAAGTTGTTTTCTATGAAGACCATCGTTGTCCTATTTCAAGGTTAAAAATTAGAAAATTGAAAGATATTCTAGAGAAAAAATCTAAAAAGTGATTGACAATTAGTAAGAAATTGATATAATGGTTATATCTGCTACAGATAGAAGGTCCGTTGGTCAAGGGGTTAAGACACCGCCTTTTCACGGCGGTAACACGGGTTCGAATCCCGTACGGACTATTTTATCCGCCATAGCTCAGTTGGTAGTAGCGCATGACTGTTAATCATGATGTCGTAGGTTCGAGTCCTACTGGCGGAGTATAGATAAAAGGGAACACAACTGTGTTCCTCTTTTTGTATCAATTTGTATCACCAAGCATCTGCATAAGGAAGTCTGTTATTTCTTGAGGACTTTCTTTTTTTCCGTGTGCAATCCAAGTTTGACAGACACCAAAAAGTGCATGAGTTAAATAGATGCTACTATATTCTAATTCAGTGGTATTTAGATTCAGTTGCATAAATCGCTTTTGTAAATCTGTACTGAGCATGATATGAAGTTTATTTCGTAAGAAATTTTGGATTTCTTTCGTCCCATTTTCAGAAAGAAGAGCAGCCAGAAGTGGTTCTGATTCTAGATATTCAAAGACTTCTAGAATAGCGTCTCTTTTGCGCTGAGCATGTTTTTGAAAAATATATTCAAATGTATGAAATAGCTTGCTTTGATAATGCTCAATCATATCATACTTATCCTTATAGTGAGTATAGAAGCTGGAACGACTAATTCCGGCTTTTTCTGCTAACTTGACAGTAGAAATTTGATCAAATGGTTGTTCCATTAGTAATTGAACCATAGCATTTTCAATAGTTCGCTTTGTTTTTAAGCGTTTGTTACTTTCTTGCATATTTCCTCCTTATAAACAAATTAGACTATCTGTCTAAAAATTGATTTTTTATCTTGTAATTTAGATTTTTTAATGTATAATCTATTATATCAAAATTTTAGACAATATGTTTAAAAAAGGAGAAGCTATGTTTAAAGAATGGAAAGCAATTTTTAAAAAACCAACCTTTATTATTGTCATGATAGGGATTTCTCTTATTCCAGCTCTATACAATATTATATTTTTGTCATCAATGTGGGATCCATATGGGCAATTGTCTGACTTACCTGTGGCAGTTGTCAATCATGATAAAGAAGCTTCCTATAACGGTAATACCATGGCTATAGGAAAAGACATGGTGTCAAATTTAAAAGAAAATAAAACCTTAGATTTTCATTTCGTGGATGAAGAGGAAGGAAAGAAGGGATTGGAAGATGGCGATTACTATATGGTAGTGACTTTACCAAGTGATTTATCTGAAAAAGCAGCTTCGATTTTAACGGATCACCCTGAGCAAATGCAAATCGATTATCAGACTTCAAGTGGCCATAGTTTTATTGCCAGCAAGATGAGCGATTCTGCTATGACACAATTAAAGCAGAGTGTTTCTACCAATGTAACCGAGACTTATACTAAAGCTTTCTTTAACAAGATGGTCGATTTAAAGGATGGTATGAGTCAAGCAGCGTCTGGTAGTGAAAAACTAACTGATGGAGCGAATCAGTTAGTGGCAGGAAGTCAAACATTAACTACTAACCTACACTCTTTAGCAGATTCAAGTTTAACATTTTCAAATGGAACGGAGCAGTTTACTAAAGGATTATCCTCTTATGTCTCTGGTGTTGAACAACTTCATCTTGGATTAGGAAATTTTAATAGTGGTTTAGTTACATATACTGGTGCAGTGAGTCAATTAGATAGCGGATTAGGTCAATTATCTTCTAAAAGTCCTGAATTAGTAGGAGGAATCAATCAACTATATACTGGTGTAGAGTCCTATACTGGCGGTGTTTCTCGGCTCAATGCTGGTCTTAATCAATTTTCATCTGGTGTTAGTGCCTACACCAATGGAGTGGGAAGTCTTGCAACAGGTGCTAATCAGTTATCTAATCAATCAGCTACACTTCGAATGGGTGTGGAGCAATTAAGTGAAGGGATTCAACAACTTTCTAGCAAGTTAGATACTTCGTCTGAGCAAAAAGATCAAATTAATCAATTATCTTCTGGTCTAAATCAGTTAAATCAAGCCATTCAAAATATTGATGTTGGAGATACAAAACAATTGTCTTCTGTTTTATCAAGTATAGTTTCTCTTTCTAATCAAATGTTAGCAAGTGCTCAGTCTGAAAAAGCAACTACATTAGCAAATATTCAATCAACAGCAGCTTATAAATCATTGACAAGTGAGCAACAAGCTGAGATAAGTGCTTCTGTATCTCAAAATTCGACTGATAGTATTCAATTGGTTCAGTCAATTATAGCTTTAGTACAAGGTTTACAGGGAAGTTTAGAAAACTTACAAAATCAATCTTCAAATCTTTCGACATTAAAAAATCAAGCTAATCAAGTATTACCGCTTGCTTCTACTTCTTTGACAGGATTATCAAGTGGATTAACAGAAATACAGGGAGCAGTGACGAGTAAATTAGTTCCTGCCAGTCAGTCGATTGCATCAGGTGTAAATGCATATACTGCAGGTGTTGATAAAGTTTCTCAGGGCGCAAGTCAACTAAGTGAAAAGAATTCCACCTTGACAGGTAGTTTGGATCAACTAGTTTCAGGCTCAAATACCTTGACACAAAAATCTTCTAGCTTGACAGCAGGAGTTGGTCAATTAGTTGAAAAAACTCCAGAATTAGTATCTGGTATTGAAAAATTATCAACTGGGTCCAATCAATTGAATCAAAAGAGTCAAGAATTAATGGCAGGAGTTGATAAATTACAATCAGGATCTGGTCAATTAGCAGACAAATCCAGTCAGTTACTTTCAGGTGCTTCTCAATTAGAGAATGGAGCTAATAAATTGGCAGATGGAGCTGAGAAACTAGCAGAAGGTGGAACAAAGTTAACTTCTGGATTGGAAGGTTTACAGACAGGAGTTGCTTCTTTAGGACAAGGATTAGGTAATGCTAGTGATCAACTCAAATCAGCATCTACGGAATCTCAAAATGCAGAGATTTTGTCAAATCCTCTCAATCTTTCCAAAACAGACAATGATCAAGTTCCTGTAAATGGAATCGCAATGGCTCCTTATATGATATCAGTTGCTCTTTTTGTTGTAGCAATATCAACGAATATGATCTTTGCTAAGTTGCCTTCAGGGCGTCATCCAGAGAGCCGTTGGGCTTGGTTGAAATCTCGAGCTGAAATAAATGGTATTATAGCTGTTTTAGCAGGAATTTTGGTATATGGAGGAGTTCATCTTATTGGTCTAACTGCAAATCATGAAATGAGAACATTTACTCTCATTATCCTAACAAGTTTAGCATTCATGTCTATGGTGACTGCTTTAACAACATGGAATAGCCGTATAGGAGCTTTCTTCTCGCTTATTTTGCTTTTATTACAGTTAGCATCAAGTGCAGGTACCTATCCACTTGCTTTGACAAATGATTTCTTTAGAGCTATTAATCCTTGGTTACCAATGAGTTATTCGGTTTCTGGATTACGACAAACAATCTCTATGACAGGAAATATTCATCAACAAGTCATTTTCCTTGCTGTGATACTAGCCCTATTTACTGGTTTAGGTATGCTAGCCTATCAACCTAAGAAAATGGAAGAAGATTAAAAAAAAATCGACCAACTGGTCGATTTTTTTATGTCTTAGATGACTTTCGTTTATGATTATAGATTCCAAATAGTAAAAGAGAAGTAAAGGAACAGATTGCTCCAACAACAAACCCATTAGGAATGAAGGAAAGTGTAATAGTTCCTTTTCCCTTAGGAACGTCAACTTTTATAAAACCAGTTTGAGCTTGTTTAATTTCTATTTTTTTACCATCTTGGTAGGCAGACCAGCCTTTGTCATAAGGAATGGTGAAGAAAATGGACGTATCTCGTTTAACATCATATGTAGCAAAGATCTTGTTTTTAGAAGTTGATATTGTGACAGGTTGTTCTTTAATTTTTTGAATTGCCTCGGTGAATGTTTTGGTATCTAAACGATAGAAGGTAGGAGATTCAAATGATACTTGTGAATTTCCAGGGAAACTAACATTGATATTGAAAGTTTTTTTCTCTTTTGTATAGCCTAGATTAAAGAAGGAGAAGACATTATCAGTTGTAAAAGTTTTCTTTTCTCCATTTACAAGGATGTCAACCTTTTTTTGTTTGTCATTAGAAAAGTGAAGGTTTGTGAAAGAAAGATAAACTTGGCTGTTTTCTGGCACTTCAATTTGATACTGGATTGCTGCATCTTCATTTGAAGAACTTGTAACAGTAATCAAATCATCAGTATTCTCTGTTTTTTCATAGGGTATTGGAGAAAAATAATCAAAATTGACGTCAGCAAGTTGATTTAAAAACGAGGTCTGATTATCTAGAGTGTGTTCAGTGAACTTGACATCATTGTAAACAGATTGACTAGCAAAGGCAATCGGAAGAGAGAATTGATTTTCATATATGGTAAGATTATCTTTTTGATATACATCTTGGAATCCATACTTATCAATAGGACTGTCTGAGATATTGTACTGGATTCCAAATAAACTATCAGACAAAATACTATTATTTGCATAGCGGAGATTGAGATTAGTTCCAGAGGACTTAAAACCAAGTTTATCTAAAGTAGAGCTTGCTGAACGATTTCGAACAGATGAAAATTGAGAGATTCCATTGTAGTTGAATTTCATACTGTCATTTCCTGTCTGAGTTTGTAGTTTTTCAGTACGTGTAAATGGATCCTCAATATATGTTGAGAAAGATTCCATAGCTGGGATATCTCGATTATAAGCACTTCGAGAAGCAAATCCCCATTCCTTAGCAATTCCGTCTATTTGAGATGAAGTATTTAAACTCATTTCAACCATTATAAATAAAGAGATTAGAATGGCAAATAGATTTACAGAGATAAACTTTTTGATAACTGCAAGGAGTAAGAGAGAATAGACAACAAAAAATTCAATAGTCAGTAGAATATTCAAATCTGTTAAAAAAGAATAATGTGATTTTAGATAGATGGTAGCTAAAAATCCTGTTACTGCAAGAAAAAGTGAAACTAAAAAATTCCAGATTTTAATTTCTCTCAGACGATTTAAGACTTCCGCTGTTGTGTAAATTAACAAGGTAGAAAAAATCCAAGCATAGCGATGTAAAAACATATTTGGAGTATGCATGGCTTGCCAAAATAAATCAAGCGCTTCTATATAAAAGCTTGCAATTAGAAATGTAAAGAAGATTGCATAGATAAGTTTCACGTGAAACTTAATAGATTTCAGCGTAAAAAATAAAATAGTCAAAATAAAGGGAAGTAGTCCAACAAAAATCATTGGAACGGCCCCATACTTTGTTGTGTCAAAGGAACCGATGAATTGCTTAGCAAAGAGATCAAGATACCAGCTACTTTCAGTTTGAAACTTTGTAACTTCAGTCAATTTTTCCCCATGTGTCTGTAAATCAAACAGAGTGGGAAGAGTCATAATCAAGCTAGCCATACCAGCTAAAAAGGAGGTGATTATGAAATCAAGAAAAGATGATTTTCGAGTTTTAAAGTCCCAAGAAATTTGACAGAGATACCAGAAAATAAGAAACAATGCTGTCATATAGCCAAAATAATAGTTTTGGATAAATAAGATTGACAGACTTGTAAAGTATAATGAGAATTTCTTTTCAGTTATAAGCAGGTGTAAACCAGTTATAATTAAAGGAATCAAGATAAAAACATCTAGCCAGGTTTTTATCTCTAATTGACTGACAGAGAAACTCATCAGAGCATAGGAAGTAGATAAAGCTAGTTTTAAAGGCTTAGGAATCGATTGAAATAGTTTATTTAAACTAAAGTAAGTTGACAGTCCAATCAATCCAAATTTTAAGAGAGTTGTCAGATAGACAGCATCTGGCATATTCGTTAGATCAAAAAAGTAAACTAGAGGTGAAAGGAAACTCCCCAAGTAATAACTAGATAGGGCATAGAAATTTAGTCCTAGACCACTTGTAAAGGTGTAAAACAAACTACCATTTCCATGTAGGATATTTCGTAAAGCTACATCAAAAATAACGTATTGATGAAAGCCATCTCCTAATAGTGGAGATGTATCGCTATTCCAGTAGATACCTTGAGATAGATATACTCCTATCATAATCAATACAGGAATGATGAAAGAAACAAAATAGGTCCAATATGTTTTAAAAAATAATTTCATGTTACCTCATAAAATGTTAGAAAACTCAGCTGGTTAACC
This sequence comes from Streptococcus sp. 27098_8_103, assembly GCF_041432345.1. Lineage (GTDB taxonomy): Bacteria > Bacillota > Bacilli > Lactobacillales > Streptococcaceae > Streptococcus > Streptococcus mitis_BV. The sequence goes on along the minus strand of NZ_JAPVZK010000004.1, from coordinate 64,892 downwards.
CAACTGAGTTTTGAAGTTTTTTAGTCTTTCCAAAGTTCTTTAACTTTTGCTTGTACTTCTGCATTCTCTAGGAATTCATCATAGGTTTCATCGATACGGTCAATGACGCCATTTTTAGACAAGACAATAATATGGTTAGCAAGAGTTTGAATAAACTCGTGGTCATGGCTGGCAAAGATGATTGATTCTTTGAAGTTTTTCAATCCATCGTTCAAGCTTGAGATAGATTCCAAGTCCAAGTGATTGGTTGGATCATCAAGTACAAGGACATTTGATTTCAAGAGCATGAGCTTTGAAAGCATGACACGCACTTTTTCTCCCCCTGACAAGACATTTACAGGTTTGTTAACTTCATCTCCAGAGAAGAGCATACGGCCGAGGAAGCCACGTAGGAAAGTATTGTCATCTTCCTCTTTACTTGCGAATTGACGCAACCAGTCAAGGATTGACTCTCCTCCTGCAAAATCTGCCGAGTTATCTTTTGGCAAGTAAGAACGGCTAGTAGTTACTCCCCACTTGATAGTTCCTTCATAGTCAATGTCACCCATGATTGCACGAATTAATGCAGTCGTTTGGATGTCATTTTGTCCAATTAGCGCTGTCTTATCACCTGGACGTAAGATAAAGCTGATATTATCTAAAATAGTCTCACCATCAATCTTTACAGATAGATTTTCTACTGTCAAGAGATCATTACCGATTTCACGTTCCGCTTTAAAGTTGATAAATGGATATTTACGACTAGATGGTACAATTTCTTCAAGTTCAATTTTATCAAGCATTTTCTTACGTGATGTTGCTTGCCTTGATTTAGAAGCATTGGCAGAGAAACGAGCAACGAATTCTTGCAATTGCTTAATTTTTTCTTCTGCTTTGGCATTACGGTCTGCTAGCAATTTAGCAGCGAGTTCAGAAGATTCCTTCCAGAAGTCATAGTTTCCGACATAGAGTTTGATTTTTCCAAAGTCAAGGTCGGCCATGTGAGTACATACTTTATTTAAGAAGTGACGGTCGTGGGATACTACGATAACTGTGTTATCAAAATCAATCAAGAAGTCTTCTAACCAAGTAATCGATTGGATATCCAAACCGTTGGTCGGCTCGTCCAAAAGAAGAACATCTGGTTTACCAAAAAGTGCTTTGGCTAGGAGAACTTTTACTTTTTCACCGTTGGCTAATTCGCTCATGTTTTGGTAGTGTAATTCTTCTGGAATGTTTAGATTTTGAAGTAGTTGAGAGGCTTCACTTTCTGCTTCCCAGCCCCCAAGCTCGGCAAATTCTCCCTCGAGTTCGGCAGCTCGGACACCATCTTCATCTGAGAAATCTTCCTTCATGTAGATAGCATCTTTCTCCTTCATGATGCTATAAAGTTTTTCATTTCCCATGATAACAACATCAATAGCACGTTCATCCTCATAGTCAAAGTGATTTTGACGAAGCACAGAGAGACGTTCATCTGGACCAAGAGAAATATGACCAGTAGTAGGTTCGATATCTCCGGCTAAAATTTTTAAAAAGGTTGATTTTCCGGCACCATTAGCACCGATTAATCCGTAAGTATTTCCTTCTGTAAATTTGATATTGACATCATCAAAAAGTTTGCGATCACTAAAACGTAGTGAAACATCAGATACTGTAAGCAATGTTTTTCTCCTATATGTGTAATATATTTATTCTACTAGAAAATACGGAAATATTCAAATTTTTATCTGTCAATTTTGCGTAAACTAAATTTACAGCATGCTTTACACTAATCCTTAAATAGCAAGGCTGATTTATTTTGATAAATTACGGTTATTTCATTAAAAAAATGCTATAATTGAAGGGATTATATCGAAGGAGAACAAAATGACTAAACCCATTATTTTAACAGGAGACCGTCCAACAGGAAAATTGCATATTGGACATTATGTTGGAAGTCTCAAAAATCGAGTATTATTACAGGAAGAGGATAAGTATGATATGTTTGTGTTCTTGGCTGACCAACAAGCTTTGACAGATCATGCTAAAGACCCTCAAACAATTGTAGAATCTATCGGAAATGTTGCTTTGGATTATCTTGCAGTTGGATTGGATCCAAGTAAATCAACTATCTTTATTCAAAGCCAAATTCCAGAGTTGGCTGAACTATCTATGTACTATATGAATCTAGTTTCATTAGCACGTTTGGAACGAAATCCGACAGTCAAGACAGAGATTGCTCAGAAAGGATTTGGAGAAAGTATTCCGACAGGATTCTTGGTCTATCCAATCGCTCAAGCAGCTGATATCACAGCTTTCAAGGCTAATTATGTTCCTGTTGGGACAGATCAGAAACCAATGATTGAGCAAACTCGTGAAATTGTTCGTTCTTTTAACAATGCATATAGCTGTGATGTCTTGGTAGAGCCGGAAGGTATTTATCCAGAAAATGAGAGAGCAGGGCGTTTGCCTGGTTTAGATGGAAATGCCAAAATGTCTAAATCACTCAATAATGGTATTTATTTAGCTGATGATGCGGATACTTTGCGTAAAAAAGTAATGAGTATGTATACAGATCCAGATCATATCCGCGTTGAGGATCCAGGTAAAATTGAAGGAAATATGGTTTTCCATTATCTAGATGTTTTTGGTCGCCCAGAAGATGCTCAAGAAATTGCTGACATGAAAGAACATTATCAACGAGGTGGTCTTGGTGATGTGAAGACCAAGCGTTATCTACTTGAAATATTAGAACGTGAACTTGGTCCTATTCGTGAGCGCCGTATTGAATTTGCTAAGGATATGGGAGAAGTTTATAATATGCTTCAAAAAGGTAGTGAAAGAGCGCGAGACGTTGCAGGTCAAACCCTATCTGAGGTTAAAGGAGCAATGGGACTTCATTACTTTAACTAAGTTTATTTTACAAGAAACTATCATTTCTATTTCAAAGAAAAGATAGTTTTTTATTTACCCCTGTAACATTTGACAAATTTTTATAGAATGGTATGATAGATACAATATAAAAAGAGTCAAGCTCAAAAAGAAAGAAAAGAGGAAACTTCGAATGTCTAATTGGGACACTAAATTTTTGAAAAAAGGTTTTACCTTTGATGATGTATTGCTTATTCCAGCTGAAAGTCATGTGTTGCCTAACGATGCAGATTTAACAACTAAATTGGCAGATAATTTGACTTTAAATATCCCAATTATTACCGCTGCCATGGACACAGTTACAGAGAGTCAAATGGCCATTGCTATTGCTCGTGCAGGCGGTCTCGGAGTTATCCATAAAAACATGTCAATTGCTCAACAAGCAGATGAGGTTCGTAAGGTAAAACGTTCTGAAAATGGAGTTATTATTGATCCCTTCTTCTTAACGCCTGAACATACAATTGCTGAAGCAGATGAGCTTATGGGTCGTTACCGCATCAGTGGTGTTCCAGTTGTTGAAACACTTGAAAATCGTAAATTGGTTGGTATTTTGACAAACCGAGATCTTCGTTTTATTTCAGATTATAACCAACCAATCTCAAACCATATGACTAGTGAAAATCTTGTTACTGCTCCTGTGGGTACAGACCTTGCAACAGCTGAGAGTATTCTTCAAGAACACCGTATTGAAAAACTTCCGTTGGTAGATGAAGAAGGTCGTCTTTCTGGTTTGATTACTATCAAAGATATTGAAAAAGTTATTGAGTTTCCAAATGCGGCTAAAGATGAGTTTGGTCGTCTTCTAGTTGCAGGTGCAGTAGGTGTTACTTCAGATACCTTTGAACGTGCAGAGGCTCTCTTTGAAGCAGGAGCGGATGCGATTGTTATTGATACTGCACATGGTCATTCTGCAGGTGTCTTGCGTAAAATTGCTGAGATTCGTGCTCATTTCCCAGATCGTACCTTGATTGCTGGAAATATTGCAACTGCTGAAGGTGCACGTGCCCTTTATGAAGCAGGCGTAGATGTTGTCAAGGTTGGTATTGGACCAGGTTCTATCTGTACTACTCGTGTGATTGCAGGTGTTGGTGTTCCACAAGTAACAGCTATCTACGATGCTGCAGCCGTTGCGCGTGAACATGGAAAAACGATCATTGCTGACGGTGGAATCAAGTATTCTGGAGATATTGTAAAAGCCCTTGCTGCAGGTGGAAATGCAGTTATGCTTGGATCAATGTTTGCTGGAACTGATGAAGCTCCAGGTGAAACTGAAATCTTCCAAGGACGTAAATTCAAGACATACCGTGGTATGGGTTCAATCGCAGCAATGAAGAAAGGTTCAAGCGATCGTTACTTCCAAGGTTCTGTCAATGAAGCAAATAAACTTGTTCCAGAAGGAATTGAAGGTCGTGTTGCTTATAAAGGAGCGGCAGCTGATATCGTCTTCCAAATGATTGGTGGTATTCGCTCTGGTATGGGTTACTGTGGTGCAGCTAACCTTAAAGAGTTACATGACAATGCTCAATTTATTGAAATGTCTGGTGCTGGTTTGAAAGAAAGCCATCCTCATGATGTACAAATTACTAATGAGGCACCAAATTATTCTATGTAAAAGAAATAAAGAGAATTCCCGTGAAAACAGGAGTTCTTTTACAATGTTGTCAATATTCGTTTACAGCAACTTTGCCACCCTGAATAGTGAAGATACTTAGATTTTCTGGTAGATTTTGAAGATGGTCTAAGCTTGTTGTTGTGATAAAGGTTTGGATTGACTGAGAAATCGTTTCTAATAATTTTAACTGTCTAGTATTGTCAAGTTCACTCATAACATCGTCAAGCAATAATATCGGAGATTCTGTAGTAATGCTTTCCATTAATTCGATTTCTGCTAATTTTATCGAAAGGACGAGACTACGATGTTGACCTTGACTTCCAAAACTAGCATCCATCCCATTTATATAAAAAGAAATATCATCTCGATGAGGCCCAACACCAGTATTCTTTTTAAATAAATCTCTGGACCTACTTTTTTCTAAAGCAATTTTGAAAGATTCTGATAAGTCTTCTTTGTCAGTTGGCTTTACAGAAGATTGATAGGATATTGACAACTCTTCAATCTGATTAGAAAGTTCAAAATGTTTCTTACGGCCAAAATGCTCTAGTTTTTTTATAAAATCTAAGCGGTGATTCATTACACGACATCCATAATCAACTAGCTGATCATCTAGTACTGAAAGGAAGGTTTCATCTATTGTTTGAGCTGATTTTAAATAGGTATTTCTTTGCTTAAGGATATGGTTATAATTGGTTAAGTCAGATAAATAGATTGGCTTAATTTGTCCAAGCTCCATATCAATAAATTTTCGTCGAACTGAAGGTGCTCCTTTAATTAGTTGTAAATCTTCAGGAGCAAATAAGACAACATTCATATGTCCGACATAATCTGAAAGGCGTGCCTGTTTTAAATGATTCACTTTTGTCACACGGCCTTTTTGTGTTAGTTCTATTTCTAGGGGAATGGATCCCGTTTTTTTCTGAACAAGACCTGAAAGATGGAGTTGTTCTTCATCAAAATGAATGAGATTTTTATCTGTTCGAGTTCGATGACTACGTGTTAAGGCTAAAAAATAGATAGCCTCTAACATATTTGTTTTTCCTTGTGCATTGCGTCCTAAAAAGATATTTAATTTAGGATTAAAGTCTATTTTCGTCTCTTTGTAGTTACGAAAAGTTTTGAGAGATAGGTGTTGTAGCCACATGATTATCTACCAGGGAATCGTGGAGCTTGTTTGCTTTTGGGTGAAGAAGTAGGTTTTGATTTATCTTTTTTTACTCCCTTATTCATCTCCTTAACAAGCTTAGCGATTCGTTCTTTTTCAACTTTATCAGCTTGGTATTCCTCTTGCTCATCAGACGTAAGTTGTGTCAACAAGATGTCAATATTCATGTCAGGGATGTCAACTTTATCACCAATACGAAGTTTTTTACCACGACGACTCTCTAATTCCCCATTAAAGTAAACAGAATGTTCAGAGAGAAATGATTTAATAGCTCCTCCGCTATGTGTAATTCCAAGTTCTTTGAGTAGTGCTTGGAGGGTAATAAATTCTTCAAATAATTTGTATTCCATAATTCACCTCAATCTTTGGTATTATACCATATTTTCCTAAAAATAGTGAGAGAAACAGGGAGAAATGTAAGCGATTTTTATTTCAAAAGTGTTACAGAGAACAAGAAAATTTCAGGTTTTCGTGATATAATAGAAGTCTGTATATAAGGAGGTAAATCATGGAGTTATTGCATGGAATTTCAACACATTTTATCCAATCAAAAAAGTTTAAAACGAACAAAATCACCGTGCGTTTTACTGCTCCATTATCTCTTGATACGATTGCAGGTCGCATGTTGAGTGCGAGTATGCTAGAGACTGCTAATCAGATGTACCCCACTTCTCAAGATTTGAGAAAACATTTGGCCAGTCTATACGGTACAGATATGTCAACCAATTGTTTCAGAAGAGGGCAAAGTCACATTGTAGAATTGACATTTACCTATGTTCGTGATGAGTTTTTAAGTAGGAAAAATGTGCTAACTTCTCAGGTTTTGGAACTTGTAAAAGAAACTCTTTTTTCACCCGTAGTAGTTGACAATGGGTTTGATTCGGCCTTATTTGAAATTGAGAAAAAACAATTACTAGCAAGTTTAGCAGCTGATATGGATGATTCTTTTTATTTCGCACATAAAGAATTAGATAAATTATTTTTTCATGATGAACGTCTCAAATTGGAATACAGTGATTTACGAAATCGTATTTTAGCTGAAACTCCACAAAGTTCTTATTCTTGTTTCCAAGAATTTTTGGCTAATGATCGAATAGATTTCTTTTTCCTAGGTGACTTTAATGAGGTTGAAATTCAAAATGTATTAGAATCATTTGCCTTTAAAGGTCGAAAAGGAGATGTGAAGGTTCAGTATTGTCAACCTTATTCCAATATACTACAAGAAGGTATGGTTCGGAAAAATGTGGGACAATCCATTTTGGAATTAGGTTATCATTGCCCTTCTGAATATGGTGATGAGCAACATTTACCCATGATTGTAATGAATGGTTTACTTGGTGGATTTGCTCACTCTAAACTCTTTACAAATGTTCGTGAAAATGCTGGATTAGCTTATACTATTTCAAGTCAGCTCGATTTATTTAGTGGGTTCTTGAGGATGTATGCTGGTATTGATCGAGAAAATCGGAACCAGGCTCGTAAAATGATGAATAATCAACTGCTTGATTTAAAAAAAGGATATTTTACAGAGCTTGAGTTAGAGCAGACCAAGGAGATGATTCGTCGGTCTTTGTTACTTTCTCAAGATAATCAATCTTCATTGATTGAACGTGCTTATCAAAATGCCTTACTTGGAAAATCTTCAGCAGACTTTAAAAGTTGGGTTGCAAAACTCGAGAAAGTTGACAAAGATGCTATTTGTAGAGCAGCTAATAATGTGAAACTACAAGCGATTTACTTTATGGAAGGAATAGAATGACAAAGGTTGTTTTTGAAGAAAAATACTATCCAGCTGTAAAAGAAATGGTTTATCGAACTCGTTTGTCAAATGGATTGACAGTTGCTCTTTTGCCTAAAAAAGAATTTAAAGAGGTTTACGGGAGTGTAACTGTACAGTTTGGTTCGGTAGATACGCTTGTCACAGAAGTTGACGGAGATGTAAAAAGCTATCCTGCAGGAATTGCTCATTTTCTTGAACATAAATTGTTTGAGAGAGAAGATACTAGTGATTTACTGTCGGCTTTTACGAGTCTAGGTGCAGATAGTAATGCCTTTACAAGCTTTACAAAAACAAGTTATCTTTTTTCAGCAACGGATCATTTTTTAGAAAATTTAGAGTTACTTGATGAATTGGTAACATCAGCATATTTTACTGAAGATTCCATTTTAAGAGAGCAGGATATTATCCAGCAAGAACGAGAAATGTATCAAGATGATCCAGATTCGTGTTTATTCTTTTCAACCTTAGCGAATTTGTATCCGGGTACACCTTTAGCAACGGATATAGTTGGAAGCGAGGAGTCTATTTCCCAAATCAATCTAACTAAATTGCAAGAAAATTTTACAAAGTTTTATAAACCTGTAAACATGTCTCTGTTTTTAGTTGGTAATTTTGATGTGGAGCAAGTACAGGACTATTTTGAAAGAAAAGAATTGAAAGATTCAGGTCTTCAGGAACTAGCAAGAGAAAAGTTTGTTTTACAACCTGTAAAGCAAACAGACAGCATGAGGATGGAAGTATCTTCTCCCAAACTAGCGATTGGTGTTAGAGGTAAACAAGAAGTTGCTGAAGCGGATTGCTATCGACATCATATTTTATTAAAATTATTGTTTGCAATGATGTTTGGTTGGACTTCGGATCGTTTTCAGAAATTATATGAATCAGGTAAAATTGCCGCATCCTTATCTCTGGAAGTTGAAGTAACAAGTCGCTTTCATTTTGTCATGTTGACAATGGATACAAAAGAGCCAGTTGCTTTATCTCATCAGTTTAGGAAGGCTATTCGTAATTTTACAAAGGATTTAGATATTACAGAGGATCATTTAGATATTATTAAAAGAGAGATGTTTGGAGAATTTTTCAGTAGCATGAACTCTCTTGAATTTATTGCAACGCAATATGATGCTTTTGAAAATGGTGAGACAATTTTTGATTTGCCAAAAATTTTACAGGAAATTACTTTAGAGGATGTCCTTGATGCTGGACATCATTTAATAGATGATGGTGATATAGTTGATTTTACAATATTTCCATCGTAGTAACCTATCATAATCGATACTAGAAAGAAGGAATGACAAGTATGAGGAAAAAAACAATTGGTGAGGTTTTACGTTTAGCTAGAACCAACCAAGGGTTGACTTTAGAAGAATTACACAAAAAAACAGAAATTCAGTTGGATATGTTGGAAGCGATGGAAGCTGATGATTTTGATCAACTTCCTAGTCCATTTTATACTCGTTCTTTTTTGAGAAAGTATGCGTGGGCAGTTGAGCTAGATGAGCGAATTGTCTTGGATGCTTATGATTCTGGGAGCATGATTACTTATGAAGAAGTAGATGTTGATGAAGACGAGTTGACAGGTAGGAGACGTTCAAGTAAGAAAAATAAGGCATCATTTTTACCTTTATTTTATTTTATACTCTTTGCATTATCGATTGTCATTTTTGTGACCTATTATGTTTGGAATTATCTCCAGACTCAACCTGAGCGTTCATCTGCGTCTAGTTATAGTGTAGTCCAAGCAACAAGCTCAACTAGTTCTGTAACTTCATCTTCAAGTAGTAGTTCATCAAGTAGCTCTTCGAATATGGAACCAGCTATAAGTGTATCAGGTGAAGGAAATCGAGTAGAAGTTGCTTATAAAACGAGCAAGGAAACTGCAAAATTACAATTATCAGTCTCAGATGCTAGAAGTTGGGTTAGTGTTTCAGAAAGTGAGCTTGAGGGTGGGGTGACCTTATCACCTGATAATAAAAGTGCGGAAACAACAGTTTCAACTAAAAATTCTGTCACCATTACTTTAGGTGTTGTCAAAGGTGTCGATTTAACAGTAGATAATCAGACTGTTGATTTATCGAAATTAACAGCTCAGACTGGACAAATCACTGTAACCTTTACTAAAAATTAAGGAAAAACGAATGAAAAAAGAACAAATTCCAAATCTCTTAACAATAGGTCGAATTCTCTTTATACCTATTTTTATCTTTATTTTAACGGTAGGAAATTCGATAGAGAGTCATATAGTAGCAGCTATTATCTTTGCTATTGCCAGTATTACAGACTATTTAGATGGATATTTAGCTCGTAAATGGAATGTGGTTAGTAATTTTGGTAAATTTGCAGATCCTATGGCGGATAAGCTACTAGTTATGTCGGCTTTTATTATGCTGATTGAGTTAGGAATGGCTCCAGCTTGGATTGTTGCAGTGATTATCTGTCGTGAGTTGGCTGTGACAGGTTTAAGACTTTTATTAGTTGAAACTGGTGGAACAGTTTTAGCAGCAGCAATGCCTGGAAAAATTAAAACTTTTAGTCAGATGTTTGCCATTATTTTCTTGCTATTACATTGGACTTTGCTTGGTCAAGTTCTACTTTATGTAGCCTTGTTTTTCACTATCTACTCTGGCTATGATTATTTCAAGGGTAGTGCCTATGTATTTAAAGGGACATTTGGTTCGAAATGAAATCAGTAATTGATGTAAAAAATCTTTCTTTTCGCTATAAGGAAAGTCAGGAATATTACGATGTGAAGGATATTACGTTTCACGTGAAACGTGGAGAATGGCTTTCGATTGTAGGGCATAATGGTAGTGGTAAATCAACGACGGTTCGCTTAATTGATGGCTTACTGGAAGCAGAATCCGGAGAGATTGTAATTGATGGCCAACGGCTGACTGAGGAAAATGTTTGGAATATACGTCGTCAAATCGGTATGGTTTTTCAAAATCCAGACAATCAATTTGTTGGAGCGACTGTTGAAGATGATGTTGCCTTTGGTTTGGAAAATCAGGGACTTTCTCGTCAAGAAATGAAAAAGAGAGTGGAAGAAGCTCTGGATTTGGTTGGCATGTTGGACTTTAAAAAGAGAGAGCCAGCGCGTCTATCAGGTGGCCAAAAGCAACGTGTGGCTATTGCAGGTGTTGTAGCCCTAAGACCAGCTATTTTAATCTTAGATGAAGCAACGAGTATGTTGGATCCTGAGGGACGTAGAGAACTGATTGAGACAGTAAAAGGAATTCGGAAAGACTATGATATGACGGTCATTTCCATTACACATGATTTGGAAGAAGTTGCCATGAGTGATCGTGTGTTGATCATGAAAAAAGGGTCAATTGAATCAACTAGTAGTCCAAGGGAGCTTTTCTCTCGAAATGATTTGGATCAAATTGGATTAGACGATCCTTTTGCTAATCAATTAAAACATTCTTTGAGCCAGAATGGCTATGATTTGCCTGAAAATTATTTGACAGAAAGTGAGCTAGAAGATAAGCTATGGGAATTGCTCTAGAAAATGTGAGTTTTACGTATCAAGAAGGGACTCCCTTAGCGTCAACAGCTTTGTCAGATGTTTCTTTGACGATTGAAGATGGTTCTTATACGGCCTTAATTGGCCACACAGGTAGTGGTAAATCAACTATTTTACAACTATTAGATGGTTTATTGGTGCCAAGCCAAGGGAGTGTGCGGGTTTTTGATACCTTAATCACCTCGACTTCTAAAAATAAAGATATTCGTCAAATTAGAAAACAGGTTGGCTTGGTATTTCAGTTTGCTGAAAATCAGATTTTTGAAGAAACGGTTTTGAAGGATGTTGCTTTTGGACCGCAAAATTTTGGAGTTTCTGAAGAAGATGCGGAGCAGATTGCGCGTGAGAAACTGGCTCTGGTTGGAATTGATGAATCACTTTTTGATCGTAGTCCGTTTGAGCTATCAGGTGGACAAATGAGACGTGTCGCCATTGCAGGCATACTTGCCATGGAACCAGCTATATTAGTCTTAGATGAACCCACAGCAGGCCTAGATCCCCTGGGAAGAAAAGAGCTGATGAATTTGTTCAAAAAACTCCACCAGTCAGGGATGACCATTGTCTTGGTAACGCATTTGATGGATGATGTTGCTGAATATGCGAACCAGGTATATGTGATGGAAAAGGGACGTTTAGTTAAGTTTGGTAAACCTAGTGATGTCTTTCAAGATGTTGTTTTTATGGAAGAAGTTCAGTTGGGAGTACCTAAAATTACAGCTTTTTGTAAACGATTGGCTGATAGAGGCGTGTCATTTAAACGATTACCGATTAAGATAGAGGAGTTCAAGGAGTCGCTAAATGGATAGTATGATTTTGGGGCGTTATATCCCAGGGGATTCGATAGTTCACCGATTGGATCCACGCAGCAAATTACTGGCTATGATGCTACTGATTTTGATCGTTTTTTGGGCTAATAATCCCTTGACGAATCTGATTCTTTTTATAGCGACAGGGATCTTTATTGCCTTGTCAGGAGTATCTCTTTCATTTTTTATTCAGGGCTTGAAGTCTATGTTTTTCTTGATTGCCTTCACAACTATTTTTCAACTGTTTTTCATTTCTAATGGGAATGTTTTATTTGAGTTTTCGTTTGTGAGAATCACGGATTATGCTTTGCAACAAGCTGGAATTATCTTTTGTCGCTTTGTATTGATTATTTTCTTTTCTACTTTGTTAACCTTAACGACCATGCCCTTAAGTTTGGCATCAGCTGTCGAAGCTCTATTAGCACCTTTAAAGAGTATGAAAGTTCCAGTTCATGAAATTGGATTGATGCTGTCTATGAGTTTGCGTTTTGTCCCAACCTTGATGGATGATACGACGCGGATTATGAATGCACAGAAAGCGCGTGGAGTGGATTTTGGAGAAGGAAGTATTGTTCAAAAGGTGAAGGCTATGATTCCCATTTTGATTCCTCTTTTTGCGACAAGTTTAAAACGTGCGGATTCCTTGGCTATCGCAATGGAAGCGCGTGGTTATCAGGGTGGAAAAGGCAGAAGTCAATATCGACAATTGAAATGGACTCGAAAGGATACGCTGACCATTCTTGTTATTATCATACTTGGTTGTTGCTTATTTTTCTTAAAATCTTAGTAGCTTTCAGGAATTGATAAAAAGTTACTGTAACAGTTTTTGATATAAAGGTAGGGATATGAACCGTTTTAAAAAATCAAAATATGTCATTATTGTTTTTGTCACTGTTCTGCTTGTGTCAGCTCTCTTAGCGACGACTTATTCAAGTACAATTGTGACAAGATTAGGAGATGGAATCTCAGTGGTTGATAGGGTTGTGCAAAAACCTTTTCAGTGGTTTGATTCTGTCAAATCAGATTTGGCTCATTTGACACGCACTTATAATGAAAATGAAAGTTTGAAGAAACAGATTTACCAATTAGAAGTTAAATCAAATGAGGCGGAAAGTTTAAAGATGGAAAATGAACAACTGCGCCAATTGCTTGATATGAAGTCCAAATTGCAAGCTACAAAGACTTTGGCAGCAGATGTTATTATGCGATCTCCGGTATCTTGGAAGCAGGAGTTGACCTTAGATGCAGGCAAATCAAAAGGGGCTTCTGAGAATATGTTAGCAATTGCAAATGGTGGCTTGATTGGGAGTGTCTCAAAAGTAGAGGAGAACTCTACCATGGTCAACCTTCTGACAAATACGGAAAATGCTGATAAGATTTCTGTTAAAATTCAACATGGTTCTACTACAATTTATGGAATTATTGTTGGCTATGACAAGGAAAATGAAGTTCTAAAAATTAGTCAATTAAATAGTAGTAGCGATATTAGTGCAGGAGATAAGGTGACCACTGGTGGATTAGGAAACTTTAACGTTGCTGATATTCCTGTTGGTGAAGTGGTTACCACAACGCATAGTACGGACTACTTGACACGAGAAGTAACTGTTAAATTAAGTGCAGATACTCATAATGTGGATGTGATAGAATTAGTGGGGAATTCATAATGAGACAGTTGAAGCGGGTTGGAGTGTTTTTATTGCTTCCTTTCTTTGTTCTAATTGACGCCCATATTAGCCAGCTTCTGGGCTCATTTTTCCCCCATGTACATTTGGCTAGTCATTTTCTGTTTTTATTTCTCTTATTTGAGACGATAGAAGTATCAGAGTATCTCTATTTAGCTTATTGTTTTGTAGTGGGTTTGGTTTATGACATTTACTTTTTCCACTTGATAGGGATTGCGACTTTGTTGTTCGTCTTGTTGGGAGTATTTCTCCATAAATTTAATAGTGTTATTTTATTGAATCGTTGGACGAGAATGTTGGCAATTATTGTCATGACTTTTCTATTTGAGATGGGAGCTTATATACTTGCATTAGTGGTAGGTTTAACTGTGGATAGTATGTCTTTATTTATAGTCTATAGTTTAGTACCATCAATGATTTTGAACCTTATATGGATGATTATCTTTCAGTTTATTTTTGAAAAATTTTACCTATAAGAAAGAAATAAAAATGTAACAAAGGCGTAATATTCATTAGGCCTTTTTTTGGTATACTAGTAATGTCTTTAAAAGAAGGAGTATCTACGAAATATGAAGAAAAAAATCTTAGCGTCACTTTTATTAAGTACAGTAATGGTTTCTCAAGTAGCTGTTTTAACAACTGCGCATGCAGAAACTACTGATGACAAAATTGCTGCTCAAGATAATAAAATTAGTAACTTAACAGCACAACAACAAGAAGCACAAAAACAAGTTGATCAAGTTCAGGAGCAAGTATCTGCTATTCAAACAGAGCAATCAAACTTGCAATCTGAAAATGATAGACTACAAGCAGAATCTAAAAAGCTTGAGGGTGAAATTACAGAACTTTCTAAGAATATTGTATCTCGCAATGATTCATTACAAAAACAAGCTCGTAGTGCTCAAACAAATGGAGCTGCAACAAATTACATCAATACAATTGTAAACTCAAAATCAATTACAGAAGCTATTTCACGTGTTGCTGCAATGAGTGAAATCGTATCTGCAAACAACAAAATGTTGGAACAACAAAAAGCAGATAAAAAAGCTATTTCTGAAAAACAAGTAGCAAACAATGATGCAATTAATACAGTTATTGCAAATCAGCAAAAACTAGCTGATGATGCTCAATCATTAACTACAAAACAAGCTGAGTTAAAAGCTGCAGAATTGAATCTTGCTGCTGAAAAGGCTACTGCAGAGGATGAAAAAGCAAGTTTACTTGAGAAAAAAGCTGCAGCAGAAGCAGAAGCTAAAGCAGCTGCAGAAGCAGAAGCTGCTTATAAAGCTAAACAAGCAAGTCAACAACAAACAGTTGTTTCTTCTGGGAATACAACTTTCACAGCAGAAGTTCAAGCAGTATCTACTACCTCTTCATCTGAATCATCTTCAAGTAGTGTTTCAACAGAATCAACAAGCTACACTCCTGCACCGGTAAAACATCGTCCAACATACAGTACAAACGCTTCAAGTTATCCAATTGGTGAGTGTACATGGGGAGCTAAAACATTAGCGCCTTGGGCTGGAGATTACTGGGGTAATGGAGCACAGTGGGCTACAAGTGCAGCTGCTGCAGGATTCCGCACAGGATCTACACCTCAAGTTGGTGCCATTGCATGTTGGAATGATGGTGGATATGGACACGTAGCAGTAGTTACAGCTGTTTCATCATCAACAAGTATCCAAGTATCTGAATCAAACTACGGTGGAAACCGTACAATTGGAAATAAACGTGGTTGGTTCAATCCTACTACGACTTCAGAAGGTTTTGTAACATATATCTATCCAAACTAATGAATAAAACAAAGAGGCTCGATTTGAGTCTCTTTTATGATTTATATAGTTACCTTACTTTAAAAATCTGCTAAAATCACTTGAAAGTATTGAAAAAGTATGGTAAAATGAAACTTGTCGTGTGAACGATAATACTCATTCTTGATGAATTGTGAAACAGTTGCCTTTGGGTCGTTTTGCGAGTTGAAGTCAAGAAGAGGAAAAAAACAAAAAGGAGAAATACTCATGGCAGTAATTTCAATGAAACAACTTCTTGAGGCTGGTGTACACTTTGGTCACCAAACTCGTCGCTGGAACCCTAAGATGGCTAAGTACATCTTCACTGAGCGTAACGGAATCCACGTTATCGACTTGCAACAAACTGTAAAATACGCTGACCAAGCTTACGATTTCATGCGTGATGCAGCAGCTAACGATGCAGTTGTATTGTTTGTTGGTACTAAGAAGCAAGCGGCTGATGCAGTTGCTGAAGAAGCAGTACGTTCAGGTCAATACTTCATCAATCACCGTTGGTTGGGTGGAACTCTTACAAACTGGGGAACAATCCAAAAACGTATCGCTCGTTTGAAAGAAATCAAACGTATGGAAGAAGATGGAACTTTCGAAGTTCTTCCTAAGAAAGAAGTTGCACTTCTTAACAAACAACGTGCACGTCTTGAAAAATTCTTGGGTGGTATCGAAGATATGCCTCGTATCCCAGATGTGATGTACGTAGTTGACCCACATAAAGAGCAAATCGCTGTTAAAGAAGCTAAGAAATTGGGAATCCCAGTTGTAGCGATGGTTGACACAAATACTGATCCAGATGATATTGATGTAATCATCCCAGCTAACGATGACGCTATCCGTGCTGTTAAATTGATCACAGCTAAATTGGCTGACGCTATCATCGAAGGACGTCAAGGTGAGGATGCAGTAGCAGTTGAAGCAGAATTTGCAGCTTCAGAAACTCAAGCAGATTCAATTGAAGAAATCGTTGAAGTTGTAGAAGGCGACAACGCTTAATTCATAATAAATAGTAATTACCTAGGAGGGCGGGGCTTAGCCCGGCTCTCCTATTTTTAAAAAATATAGGAGAATCAAAATGGCAGAAATTACAGCTAAACTTGTTAAAGAGTTGCGTGAAAAATCTGGTGCTGGTGTTATGGACGCTAAAAAAGCATTGGTTGAAGTGGAAGGCGATATCGAAAAAGCGATTGAATTGCTTCGCGAAAAAGGTATGGCAAAAGCAGCTAAGAAAGCTGACCGTGTTGCTGCAGAAGGTTTGACTGGTGTTTATGTTAACGGTAATGTTGCAGCAGTTATTGAAGTAAACGCTGAAACTGACTTCGTTGCGAAAAACGCTCAATTCGTTGAATTGGTAAATACTACAGCTAAAATTATTGCTGAAGGAAAACCTGCTAATAATGAAGAAGCACTTGCTTTGACAATGCCTTCAGGTGAAACTCTTGAAGCTGCATACGTATCTGCAACAGCAACTATCGGAGAAAAAATCTCATTCCGTCGCTTTGCGTTGATTGAAAAAACAGATGCACAACACTTTGGAGCATACCAACATAACGGTGGACGTATCGGTGTTATTTCAGTTGTTGAAGGTGGAGACGAAGCACTTGCTAAACAATTGTCAATGCACATCGCAGCGATGAAACCAACAGTTCTTTCTTACAAAGAATTGGATGAGCAATTCGTTAAAGATGAGTTGGCACAATTGAACCACGTAATCGACCAAGACAATGAAAGCCGCGCAATGGTTAACAAACCAGCTCTTCCACACTTGAAGTATGGATCAAAATCTCAATTGACTGATGAAGTAATCGCTCAAGCTGAAGCTGATATCAAAGCTGAGTTAGCTGCAGAAGGAAAACCAGAAAAAATCTGGGACAAAATCATCCCAGGTAAAATGGACCGCTTCATGCTTGACAACACTAAAGTTGACCAAGCTTACACACTTCTTGCACAAGTATACATCATGGATGACAGCAAGACAGTTGAAGCATACCTTGAATCAGTTAACGCTTCAGTAGTTGAGTTCGCTCGCTTTGAAGTTGGTGAAGGTATCGAGAAAGCTGCAAACGACTTTGAAGCTGAAGTTGCAGCTACAATGGCAGCAGCCTTGAATAACTAATAATAAAAAGGAAGCTAAATTGCTTCCTTTTTTGTTGTATAGATCTTAGATTTTCTCCTGAAATTGTTTTTTGCCAAGACTCACTCAATTAGAAATATAGTGGATTGAAACTAGAATGGTACACTACGGCTGCTAAAACATTTTTAGAAATTAATTTAACTTTCTTAATCGATTTGTTCACATCTTATTTGAATCTACTATAGTTAAAACAAAAAGCCCTATTATAAGGGCTAAATGTATTTAGAAGACTACACTTCAAATTCATAGAGTGATGTAGACAAATAACGTTCGCCGTTATCTGGTGCTAGAGCAAGGACTTTCTTACCTGTACCCAATTTCTTAGCAACTTCGATGGCTCCGTAGATAGCTGCAGCTGAAGAAATACCAACAAGGAATCCTTCTTTTCCGCCAATCTCACGGCCAAGTGCGAGAGCATCGTCTGATGTTACACGAACGATACCATCATAGGCGTTTGTATCTAGTGTATCAGGAATAAATCCAGCTGAGATACCTTGAATTTTGTGAGGGCCAGGTTTTTCTCCAGACAGAATAGCAGATTCATCTGCTTCTACTGCAAAAACTTGAATTCTTGAGTTTGCTGTTTTGAGTGCATGAGAAACACCAGAAATTGTTCCACCGGTACCGACTCCAGCAACAAAGGCATCTAATCCATCTTTACCGAAAGCAGCTAGTATCTCAGCTCCTGTTGTTCTTTCGTGTACTTCTGGATTAGCTGGATTGTCAAATTGAAGAGGAAGGAAACCATCGCGTTCAGCAGCGATTTCTTGGGCCTTAGCAATAGCACCTTTCATTCCTTCGCTACCAGGAGTTAGGACGAGTTCAGCACCATAAGCTTGGATAATTTTACGTCGTTCTACACTCATCGTTTCAGGCATAACGATGACAACTTTATACCCTTTAGCAGCACCTACCCATGAAAGCCCAATACCAGTATTTCCACTTGTTGCTTCAACAATAGTAGAACCTGGTTTCAGAATACCGTCTTGTTCAGCTTTTTCAATCATGCTAAGGGCAATACGATCTTTTACAGATGAACCAGGGTTAAATGCTTCAAGCTTTACGTAAACGTCCGCAGCACCTTCTGGAACAATGTTGTTGAGTTTAACAATCGGTGTTTGTCCGATTAGTTCAGTAATGTTGTTATAAATAGCCATAATACACCTCTTTGTATAAGATATTTCTAGTATAACGCTATCTATACCATTTGTAAAATATAGAAATCCTATCGAAGCGATAGGATTTTTTTATATCATAGGTCTAAGCCATTAATTTTCAAGCGATTGTGATAAGCTAATTCTAGTAAATAGGTGTAAAGTGGAACGATATCTGTTTTCTTAGGAAATTCAAATTTATGAGCACTAAAATGCTCATTATGTGCTTTTAGAAAAACATTTTCTAGATAAGTAATCGTTATTTCACTATCATCTATACCTGCTCCTGCAGTTTCCATTTCAACATTAACAATATTCATCAAAAAAATTGATTTAATGGACATCTTACGACCAGTAGCGCCTTGTTTATCTGTAAAGATAATACGGATATTTGTAAATATAATTGAGTCACGAATCAGTTTATATCCACTTTGAATTTCTTCATTTTCCAGTAGATATTGTCCATATTCTTTGATAAGAGTTTCTTTGTTTTGCTCGCTAAAGTTACCAGCGAGTCCTTGAATGAATTTTCCAAATGCCATATTTTTCTCCTTTGTTTACACTAAGTTTACAGGAACTTCAACTTCACGTAAACCTTGATCAGTTAAAGTAACTTTTCCATTAAAAAACTCCACCAGTGCAGCTTTAATATTATCTTTTTCTTCTTTATCAACATAAATCATCGTATCGACTTGATCTGTAAAGTTTGTCTCAAGTTCCATAAGATCATGTTCCTTAAGAAAGTTACTGTACTCTTGGTACTGAGCGTAAGACATTTGAATAGCAATGCCAGCCTGTTCTTTTATTTCAATGATGCCAATTTCCTTGACAGCTAAGGCAACACTGCCTGCGTAAGCACGAATCAATCCTCCAGCGCCTAGCTTAATGCCACCAAAGTAGCGTGTCACTACCACACAGATATTAGTAAGATTGTGATTTTCTAGCACCCCAAGCATGGGAACGCCAGCAGTACCACTAGGCTCACCATCATCACTTGTCCGTTTAATTTCACTACGTTCCCCAATAATGAAGGCCGAGCAGTTGTGCGTAGCTTTGTAGTGTTCTTTTTTGATGGCAGTAATAAAGTCTCGAGCCTCTTCTTCGCTATAAACACGCTTGGCATGACAGATAAAGCGTGATTTTTTGATTTCTTCTTGGACTTGACCGTCCTCTTTAATTGTTCTAAATTCCATGATTTAATTGTACTAAAAAATTATCTAAAGCGCTAGGTTTTTACGAATAAAGAAGTATGAAAGTAAATCCAAATTATCTCGGTCGTTTGTTTACGGAGAATGAATTAACAGAAGAAGAATGTCAGTTGGCGGAGAAACTTCCAGCAATGAGAAAGGAGAAGGGGAAATTGTTCTGCCAACGTTGTAATAGTACTATTCTAGAAGAATGGTATTTGCCCATCGGTGCTTACTATTGTCGGGAGTGCTTAATTATGAAGCGAGTTAGAAGTGATCAAGCTTTATACTATTTTCCGCAGGAGGATTTTCCGAAGCAAGATGTTCTTAAATGGAGTGGTCAATTAACTCCTTTTCAAGAGAAGGTGTCAGAGGGACTGATTCGAGCAGTAGATAAGCAGGAGCCAACCTTGGTACATGCGGTAACAGGAGCTGGAAAGACAGAAATGATTTACCAAGTTGTGGCCAAAGTGATTGATGAAGGTGGTGCAGTTTGTTTGGCCAGTCCCAGAATCGATGTGTGTTTGGAGCTGTATAAGCGACTGCAAGATGATTTTGCTTGCGAGATAGCTTTACTACACGGAGAATCAGAACCGTACTTCCGAACCCCATTAGTTGTTGCGACGACCCATCAGTTATTGAAATTTTATCAAGCTTTTGATTTGCTGATAGTGGATGAAGTAGATGCCTTTCCTTATGTTGACAATCCTACGCTTTACCATGCTGTCAAGAATAGTGTAAAGGAGAATGGGTTGAGAATCTTTTTAACGGCGACTTCGACAGATGAGTTAGATAAGAAGGTTCGCATAGGAGAATTAAAACGATTGAGCTTGCCTAGACGATTTCATGGGAATCCTTTGATTATTCCTAAACCAGTTTGGTTATCGGATTTTAATCGCTATTTGGATAAGAATCGTTTGTCACCAAAGTTAAAGTCTTATATTGAGAAACAGAGAAAGACAGCTTATCCGTTACTCATTTTTGCATCAGAAATTAAGAAAGGGGAGCAGCTAAAAGAAATCTTACAGGAGCAATTTCCAAATGAGAAAATCGGATTTGTGTCTTCTGTAACAGAAAATCGATTAGAGCAAGTGCAAGCTTTTCGAGATGGAGAACTGACAATACTTATCAGTACGACAATCTTGGAACGAGGAGTTACCTTCCCTTGTGTGGATGTTTTTGTAGTAGAGACCAACCATCGTCTGTTTACCAAGTCTAGTTTGATTCAGATTGGTGGACGAGTTGGACGAAGCATGGATAGACCGACAGGAGATTTGATTTTCTTTCATGACGGGTTAAATGCTTCAATCAAGAAGGCAATTAAGGAAATTCAGCAGATGAACAAGGAGGCAGGCTTATGAAGTGTTTGTTATGTGGGCAGACTATGAAGGCTGTTTTAACTTTTAGTAGTCTCTTACTTCTGAAGAATGATGACTCTTATCTTTGTTCAGACTGTGACTCTACTTTTGAGAGGATTGGAGAAGAAAACTGTCCAAACTGTATGAAAATAGGACTGTCAACAAAGTGTCAAGATTGTCAATTTTGGTGTAAAGAAGGAGTTGAGGTCAATCATAGAGCGATTTTTACTTACAATCAAGCTATGAAAGATTTTTTCAGTCGATATAAGTTTGATGGGGACTTCCTTTTAAGAAAAGTTTTTTCTTCATTTTTAAGTGAGGAGTTGAAAAAGTACAAAGAGTATCAATTTGTAGTCATTCCATTAAGTAAGGAGAGATATGCTGACAGAGGATTTAATCAGGTTGAAGGTTTAGTTGAAGCAGCAGGTTTCAAGTATCTGGATTTATTAGATAAAAGAGAAGAGAGAGCTAGTTCTTCTAAAAGTCGTTCAGAACGCTTGGCAACAGAACTTCCTTTCTTTCTTAAAAGTGGAGTCAGCATTCCTAAGAAAATCCTACTTATAGATGATATTTATACGACTGGAACAACTATAAATCGTGTGAAGAAACTGTTGGAAGAAGCTGGTGCTGAGGATGTAAAAACTTTTTCCCTTGTAAGATGAGGAAAAAATTTGCAAAAATAAAATGAAAGCGTTATAATGAAATCAGAAAAACAAAAATGTTTAGAAAGAAGGTACTCATATGATTAAATATAGTATCCGTGGTGAAAACCTAGAAGTAACAGAAGCAATTCGTGATTATGTAGTTTCTAAACTCGAAAAGATCGAAAAGTATTTTCAAGCTGAACAAGAGTTGGATGCTCGAGTTAACTTGAAGGTGTATCGTGAAAAAACTGCTAAAGTGGAGGTGACGATTCCACTTGGTTCAATTACTCTTCGTGCAGAAGATGTGTCTCAAGATATGTATGGTTCAATTGACCTTGTAACCGATAAAATTGAACGTCAGATTCGTAAAAATAAAACAAAAATCGAGCGTAAAAATAAAAATAAGGTAGCAACTAGTCAATTATTTACAGATGCTTTGGTGGAAGATACAAATGTTGTCCAGTCTAGAGTTGTTCGTTCAAAACAAATTGATTTAAAACCAATGGATTTGGAAGAAGCTATTCTACAGATGGATTTGTTGGGACATGATTTCTTTATCTATGTGGATGTTGAAGATCAGACAACCAATGTGATTTATCGTCGTGAAGATGGCGAGATTGGCTTGTTAGAAGTTAAAGAATCTTAATTTCAATATGTGTAAAGGAAGGTTTACTGAATTGTAAACCTCCTTTTTCTTATAATTGATAGGATTACTGATTACACTTTTAAAAAGTCGCTTTTTGGTGGTTATTATGGTATAATGGGTGCCAAGAGGTTTGGAATGAAAAAATTTTATGTAAGTCCTATTTTCCCCTTAATATTAGGAATAGTGGCGTTCGGAGTGCTATCTGTGCAACTTGTTTTTGTAACGAATACACTGGTAACGCTATTTCTTTTGCTACTTATTTTGGGTTCATATATTTTACTATTCATCCATCAGAGAGACTACTACTCAAAGAGTGAAGTAGAACAAATCCAGTATGTAAACCACCAAGCTGAAGATAGTTTGACAACCTTGTTAGAACAGATGCCTGTCGGAGTTATTAAACTAGACTTATCGTCAGGTGAAGTTGAATGGTTCAATCCTTACGCTGAATTGATTTTGACTAATGAAGTGGGCGAGATTGATGTTGCATTAATTCAAACAATTATAAAGGCTTCTGTGGGGAATCCAGGTTCTTATGCTACCTTAGGTGAGATCCGTTATTCGGTTCATATGGACAAGGTATCTGGAGTTCTTTATTTCTTTGATGTGTCTGGAGAATACGAAGCGACTGTTGAGTTAGTTACGAGTAGACCTGTTATTGGGATTGTCTCCGTTGATAACTATGATGACTTAGAAGATGAAACATCGGAGTCTGATATCAGTCATATCAATAGTTTTGTAGCCAATTTTGTTTCAGAATTTGCTGGGAAGCATGCCATGTTCTCTCGTCGAGTGAGTATGGACCGCTTTTATCTATTTACGGACTACACGGTGCTTGAGGGCTTGATGAATGATAAATTTTCTGTTATTGATGCATTCAGAGAAGAGGCGAAACAGAGACAGTTGCCCTTGACCTTAAGTATGGGATTTTCTTATGGTGATGGAAATCATGATGAGATAGGGAAAGTTGCATTGCTCAACTTGAACTTGGCTGAAGTGCGTGGTGGCGACCAAGTGGTTGTCAAGGAAAACGACGAAACGAAAAATCCAGTTTATTTTGGTGGTGGATCTGCTGCCTCAATCAAACGTACACGGACCCGTACGCGTGCTATGATGACAGCTA
Organism: Streptococcus sp. 27098_8_103; assembly: GCF_041432345.1. Classification (GTDB taxonomy): domain Bacteria; phylum Bacillota; class Bacilli; order Lactobacillales; family Streptococcaceae; genus Streptococcus; species Streptococcus mitis_BV. The sequence continues at coordinate 41,378 of NZ_JAPVZK010000004.1, read as the reverse complement.
TTTCAGATAAGATTCGTAGTGTGGATCAGGTTTTTGTAGTTGGTCACAAAAATCTAGATATGGATGCTCTTGGCTCTGCTGTAGGTATGCAGTTGTTTGCCAGCAATGTGACTCAAAATAGCTATGCTATTTATGACGAAGAACAAATGTCGCCGGATATTGAACGAGCTGTTTCATTCTTAGAAAAAGAAGGAGTTACGAAGTTGCTGTCTGTTAAGGATGCAATGAGGATGGTGACCAATCGTTCTTTGTTGATTCTTGTAGATCATTCAAAAACTGCCTTAACATTATCAAAAGAATTTTATGATTTATTTACCCAAACCATCGTTATTGACCATCACAGACGGGATCAGGATTTTCCAGATAATGCAGTTATCACTTATATCGAAAGTGGTGCAAGTAGTGCCAGTGAGTTGGTAACGGAATTGATCCAGTTCCAAAATTCTAAGAAAAATCGTCTGACTCGTATGCAAGCAAGTGTCTTGATGGCTGGTATGATGTTGGATACTAAAAATTTCACCTCGCGAGTTACCAGTCGGACATTTGATGTTGCTAGCTATCTCAGAACGCGCGGAAGTGATAGTATTGCTATTCAGGAAATGGCTGCGACAGATTTTGAAGAATATCGTGAGGTCAATGAACTTATTTTACAAGGTCGTAAATTAGGTTCAGATGTACTCATAGCAGAGGCTAAGGACTCGAAATGCTATGACACAGTTGTTATTAGTAAGGCAGCAGATACCATGTTAGCCATGTCAGGTATTGAAGCGAGTTTTGTTCTTGCAAAGAATACACAAGGATTTATCTCTATCTCAGCTCGAAGTCGTAGTAAATTGAATGTACAACGGATTATGGAAGAGCTGGGAGGTGGAGGCCACTTTAATTTAGCAGCAGCTCAAATTCAGGATTTAACCTTGTCAGAAGCAGGTGAAAAACTGACAGAAATTGTATTAAATGAAATAAAGGAAAAGGAGAAAGAAGAATGAAAGTAATCTTTTTAGCAGATGTTAAAGGAAAAGGTAAAAAAGGCGAAATTAAGGAAGTACCAACAGGGTATGCACAAAACTTTCTTATCAAAAAGAATTTAGCAAAAGAAGCAACTGCTCAAGCTGTAGGTGAACTTCGTGGTAAACAAAAATCCGAAGAGAAAGCTCACGCTGAGATGATTGCAGAAGCAAAAGCAATTAAAGCCCAACTTGAAGCTGAAGAAACGGTTGTAGAATTTGTTGAAAAGGTTGGTCCAGATGGTCGTACCTTTGGTTCTATTACCAATAAGAAGATTGCAGAAGAATTGCAAAAGCAATTTGGAATTAAGATTGATAAACGTCATATTCAAGTACAAGCTCCTATTCGAGCAGTTGGTTTGATTGATGTACCAGTGAAAATCTATCAAGATATCACAAGTGTAATCAATCTTCGTGTGAAAGAAGGGTAAATTTACACCTTCTTGACAAGATTGTAAAAGGAAGGGAAGTCTGATGGCAGAAGTAGAAGAGTTACGAGTACAACCTCAAGATATCTTAGCTGAGCAATCCGTTTTAGGGGCTATCTTTATTGACGAGAGTAAGCTTGTTTTTGTGCGAGAATATATTGAGTCTCGGGACTTTTTTAAGTATGCCCATCGTTTGATTTTCCAAGCCATGGTAGATTTATCCGATCGTGGCGATGCTATAGATGCAACAACAGTTCGTACCATTCTTGATAATCAAGGTGATTTGCAGAATATTGGTGGCCTTTCTTATTTGGTTGAGATTGTCAATTCTGTGCCAACTTCTGCTAATGCGGAGTATTATGCTAAAATCGTTGCAGAGAAGGCCATGCTACGGCGATTAATCGCCAAGTTGACAGAGTCTGTCAATCAAGCTTACGAGGCTTCGCAACCAGCTGATGAAATCATTGCTCAGGCAGAAAAAGGACTGATTGATGTCAGTGAAAATGCTAATCGAAGTGGATTTAAGAATATTCGAGATGTGTTGAATGTCAACTTTGGCAATCTGGAGGCTCGCTCTCAACAAACGACTGATATTACAGGTATTGCTACGGGCTATCGTGATTTGGATCATATGACGACTGGACTTCATGAGGAGGAGTTGATTATCCTAGCAGCCCGTCCGGCGGTTGGTAAGACAGCCTTTGCCTTGAATATTGCTCAGAACATTGGGACTAAGTTGGACAAAACGGTTGCTATCTTTTCGCTCGAAATGGGTGCGGAAAGTTTAGTGGATCGTATGTTGGCGGCAGAAGGTTTGGTGGAATCGCATTCTATCCGTACAGGTCAATTGACCGATGAGGAATGGCAAAAGTATACCATTGCTCAAGGCAATTTGGCTAATGCAAGTATCTACATTGATGATACGCCAGGAATTCGGATTACAGAGATTCGTTCTCGTTCACGTAAATTAGCTCAAGAAACTGGAAATCTTGGTTTGATTTTGATAGACTATTTGCAGCTTATCACGGGAACTGGTCGAGAAAATCGTCAACAAGAGGTTTCAGAAATTTCACGTCAGTTGAAAATCCTAGCCAAGGAACTGAAAGTTCCAGTAATCGCTCTAAGTCAGCTTTCTCGTGGTGTAGAACAACGTCAGGATAAGAGACCGGTCTTGTCTGATATTCGTGAATCTGGGTCTATTGAGCAGGACGCTGATATCGTAGCCTTTCTTTATCGCGACGATTACTATGAGCGTGGTGGTGAAGAAGAGGAAGGCATACCAAATAATAAGGTAGAAGTTATTATCGAGAAAAACCGTAGTGGAGCTCGTGGAACGGTGGAATTAATTTTCCAAAAAGAATACAATAAATTTTCAAGTATCTCAAAGAGGGAGGCATAAGATGTCAGATGCATTTACAGATGTAGCCAAGATGAAAAAAATCAAAGAAGAAATCAAGGCACATGAGGGACAAGTCGTAGAAATGACTTTGGAGAATGGTCGTAAGCGCCAAAAAAATAGATTGGGTAAGCTAATTGAGGTTTATCCATCCCTATTTATCGTTGAATTTGGAAACGTTGAAGGAGATAAACAAGCTAATGTTTACGTTGAATCCTTTACTTACTCAGATATCCTTACAGAAAAGAATTTGATTCATTATCTTGACTAAAGTGAGAAATTTTCTCACTTTTTCTTTTTTCTCCGAATAGTTTAAGTGAAGGTAATCTTCGATTTATATTATTTTTCAAGGAGGAAGAATGAAAATTTCACCATTTAAAGTAACAGAGACAGGGTTTTCTTTGAGAAAATCAGTTAAAAAGGTTGTTCCTTTTTTAGTAGTAGGATTGATGCTAGCAGCGGGTGATAGTGTATATGCCTATTCTGGAGGAAATGGATCGATTGCGCGTGGGGATGATTATCCTGCGTATTATAAAAATGGGAGTCAGGAGATTGATAAGTGGCGGATGTATTCTCGTCAGTGTACTTCTTTTGCAGCCTTTCGTTTGAGTAATGTCAATGGTTTTGAGATTCCGGCAGCTTATGGAAATGCGAATGAATGGGGCTATCGTGCTCGTCGTGAAGGATATCGTGTAGACAATACACCGGCTATTGGCTCCATTGCTTGGTCTACTGCAGGAATTTATGGTCATGTTGCCTGGGTGTCAAATGTAATAGGAGATGAGATTGAGATTGAGGAATACAATTATGGAATAAGAGAATCTTACAACAAGCGCGTTGTGAAGGCCAATACCATGACTGGCTTTATTCATTTTAAAGATTTAGCTGGAGGAAGTGTTGGGAATAGTCAATCCTCAACTTTAACAGGGGGAACACATTATTTTAAGGCTAAAGCTGCTATCAAAAATCAGCCTTTATCTAGCTCAACTGTGATTGATTACTATTATCCTGGGGAGAATGTGCATTATGATCAAATTCTCGAAAAAGATGGATACAAGTGGTTGAGTTATACGGCTTATAATGGAAGTCGTCGCTATATCCAGTTAGAGGAGGTTTCTTCATCGCAGAATCAACCAGAAGAGAGTTCCAACGATGTTCTGACTGTCGGTTGGAAGAAAATAAATGGTAGTTGGTATCATTTCAAATCAAATGGGTCTAAATCAACAGGCTGGTTGAAGGATGGTTCTAGCTGGTATTATTTGAAATCATCTGGTGAAATGCAGACAGGATGGCTAAAGGAAAATGGGGTGTGGTATTATCTAGATAGTTCAGGGGCAATGAAAACAGGATGGTATCAAGTCTCTGGTAAGTGGTATTATTCTTATTCTTCAGGTGCCTTAGCTGTTAATACGACAGTGGATGGCCACAGAGTAAATAGTGATGGTGTGAGAGTATAGAAAAAGTAGGAAACTTTTCCTGCTTTTTCTGTAAGCAGTTTCCTTGACATTTTTTTTGTTTTGCGCTATCATATGTCCATATAATATATGGGAGTCTGTGTACAGTCTGAGAGGAAGCGTTAAGCTTCGACCGCACCTGATCTGGGTAATGCCAGCGTAGGGAACGATACTTAGTCTACTCTTGACCTTTTCCATATATGGCAAAGGTTTTTCTTTTTGTCAAAGGAAAACGAGAAGAGGAGGTTCTTATGAAAGCAAGCATCGCCTTGCAAATTTTACCCCTATCACAGGGGATTGATCGGATTGCTGTTATCGATCAAGTCATTGCTTATCTGCAAGCTCAAGAGGTGACTATGGTGGTGACACCATTTGAAACGGTCTTGGAAGGGGAGTTTGATGAGCTTATGGGCATTCTCAAAGAAGCGCTAGAAGTGGCAGGGCAGGAGGCAGATAATGTTTTTGCCAATGTCAAAATAAATGTAGGAGAGATTTTAAGTATTGATGAGAAACTTGAAAAGTATACTGAGACGACACATTAGTCTATTGGGTTTTCTCGGAGTCTTGTCAATTTGGCAGTTAGCAGGTTTTCTTAAACTTCTCCCCAAGTTTATCCTGCCGACACCTCTTGAAATTCTCCAGGCCTTTGTTCGTGATAGAGAATTTCTCTGGCACCATAGCTGGGCCACCTTGAGAGTGGCTTTACTGGGGTTAGTTTTGGGAGTCTTGATTGCCTGTCTCATGGCTGTACTTATGGACAGTTTGACTTGGCTTAATGACCTGATTTATCCAATGATGGTGGTCGTCCAGACCATTCCGACCATTGCCATAGCTCCTATCCTGGTCTTGTGGCTCGGTTATGGGATTTTGCCCAAGATTGTTTTGATTATCTTGACGACAACCTTTCCTATCATCGTCAGCATTTTGGACGGTTTTAGGCATTGTGACAAGGATATGCTGACCTTGTTTAGTCTGATGCGGGCCAAGCCTTGGCAAATCCTGTGGCATTTTAAAATTCCAGTCAGCCTGCCTTACTTTTATGCAGGTCTGAGAGTCAGTGTCTCCTACGCCTTTATCACAACAGTGGTATCTGAGTGGTTGGGAGGCTTTGAAGGACTAGGTGTCTACATGATTCAGTCCAAGAAACTGTTTCAGTATGATACCATGTTTGCTATTATTATTCTGGTATCGATTATCAGCCTTTTGGGTATGAAGTTGGTCGATATTAGTGAAAAATATGTTATTAAATGGAAACGTTCGTAAAATTAGAATGTTTCAAAAAAGAAAAGAGGAAATCAAAATGAAAAAAACATGGAAAGTGTTTTTAACTGTTTTAACAGCTCTTGTAGCTGTTGTGCTTGTGGCCTGTGGTCAAGGAACTGCTTCTAAAGACAACAAAGAGGCAGAACTCAAGAAAATTGACTTTATCCTAGACTGGACACCAAATACTAATCACACAGGGCTTTATGTTGCCAAGGAAAAAGGTTATTTCAAAGAAGCTGGAGTGGATGTTGATTTGAAATTGCCACCAGAAGAAAGTTCTTCTGACTTGGTTATCAATGGTAAGGCACCATTTGCAGTGTATTTCCAAGACTACATGGCTAAAAAATTGGAAAAAGGTGCAGGAATTACTGCCGTTGCAGCTATTGTTGAACACAATACATCAGGAATCATCTCTCGTAAATCTGATAATGTAGCTAGTCCGAAGGACTTGGTTGGTAAGAAATACGGGACTTGGAATGACCCAACTGAACTTGCTATGTTGAAAACCTTGGTAGAATCACAAGGTGGGGACTTTGAGAAGGTTGAAAAAGTACCAAATAACGACTCAAACTCTATCACACCGATTGCTAATGGCGTCTTTGATACTGCTTGGATCTACTACGGTTGGGATGGTATCCTTGCAAAATCTCAAGGTGTAGATGCTAACTTCTTGTACTTGAAAGACTATGTCAAGGAGTTTGATTACTACTCACCAGTTATCATCGCAAACAACGACTATTTGAAAGACAACAAAGAAGAAGCTCGCAAAGTCATCCAAGCTATCAAAAAAGGTTACCAATATGCTATGGAGCATCCAGAAGAAGCAGCTGATATCCTCATCAAGAATGCACCTGAACTTCAGGAAAAACGTGACTTTGTCATCGAATCTCAAAAATACTTGTCAAAAGAATACGCAAGCGACAAGGAAAAATGGGGTCAATTTGATGCAGCTCGCTGGAATGCCTTCTACAAATGGGATAAAGAAAATGGTATTCTTAAAGAAGATTTGACAGACAAAGGCTTCACCAACGAATTTGTGAAATAATGACAGAAATAAGACTAGAACACGTCAGTTATGCCTATGGTCAAGATAGGATTTTAGAGGACATTAACCTGCAGGTGATTTCAGGTGAAGTGGTTTCTATCTTAGGTCCAAGTGGTGTTGGGAAGACCACCCTCTTTAACTTAATTGCTGGGATTTTAGAAGTCCAGTCAGGGCGAATTGTTCTGGACGGTGAGGAGAATCCCAAGGGGCGGGTGAGTTATATGTTGCAAAAGGATCTACTCTTGGAGCACAAGACCGTTCTTGGTAATATCATTTTACCCCTCTTGATTCAAAAAGTGGATAAGGCTGAAGCTATTGCTCGCGCGGATGACATTCTTGCGACCTTCCAGTTGACAGCTGTAAGAGATAAATACCCTCATGAACTCAGTGGCGGGATGCGTCAGCGTGTAGCCTTGCTTCGAACTTACCTTTTCGGGCACAAGCTCTTTCTCTTAGACGAGGCTTTTAGCGCCTTGGATGAGATGACCAAGATGGAACTCCACGCTTGGTACCTTGAGATTCACAAGCAGTTGCAACTGACAACATTGATTATTACTCATAGTATCGAGGAGGCCCTTAGTCTCAGCGACCGCATCTATATCTTGAAAAATCGCCCTGGGCAGATTGTTTCAGAAATTAAACTAGATTGGTCTGGAGATGAGGACAAGGAAGTCCAAAAGATTGCCTACAAACGTCAAATCTTGGCAGAATTAGGCTTAGATAAGTAGAAAAATAGGGAGTTGGTGAAGATTATCCTTTACTAGCGCCCTTTTTCTTTTAAAAATAAGAAAATTTCGGTATAATAGTCAAAGATAGTCAAGGTTCAAAGAGAGAGGTGGGTTTGTAATGAGATTTAAAAATACATCGGATCATATTGAGGCCTACATCAAGGCGATTTTAGATCAATCTGGTATCGTGGAGTTGCAACGGAGTCAGTTGGCAGATACCTTTCAGGTTGTCCCTAGTCAGATTAACTATGTGATCAAGACACGCTTTACTGAAAGTAGAGGCTACTTGGTTGAAAGTAAGCGTGGTGGCGGAGGCTATATTCGTATAGGACGGATTGAGTTTTCTAGTCATCATGAAATGCTCAGGGAGCTGCTTTACTCGATTGGTGAGCGGGTTAGTCAAGAAATTTATGAGGATATTCTCCAGCTTTTGCTTGAGCAGGAATTGATGACCAAGCAGGAGATGACTTTGCTAGTATCAGTAGCTTTGGATCGCGTTCTAGGAGAAGAAGCTCCAGTTGTTCGAGCTAATATGCTACGACAGGTCATACAAGAGGTAGATAGAAAAGGGAAGTAAGATGAACTATTCAAAAGCATTGAATGAATGTATCGAAAGTGCCTACATGGTGGCTGGCCATTTTGGAGCTCGTTACCTAGAGTCTTGGCACTTGTTGATTGCCATGTCCAATCACAGTTATAGTGTGGCAGGGGCGACTTTAAATGATTATCCATATGAGATGGACCGTTTAGAAGAAGTCGCTTTGGAACTGACTGAAACGGACTATAGCCAGGATGAAACCTTTACGGAATTGCCGTTCTCCCATCGTTTGCAGGTTCTTTTTGACGAAGCAGAGTATGTAGCGTCAGTGGTCCATGCTAAGGTGCTAGGGACAGAACACCTCCTCTATGCGATTTTGCATGATGGCAATGCCTTGGCGACTCGTATCTTGGAGAGGGCTGGTTTTTCTTATGAAGACAAGAAAGATCAGGTCAAGATTGCTACCCTTCGTCGAAATCTAGAAGAACGTGCAGGCTGGACTCGTGAAGATCTCAAGGCTCTACGCCAACGCCATCGTACAGTAGCTGATAAGCAAAATTCTATGGCTAATATGATGGGCATGCCCCAGACTCCGAGTGGTGGTCTCGAGGACTATACGCATGATTTGACAGAGCAAGCGCGTTCTGGCAAGTTAGAACCAGTCATCGGTCGGGATAAGGAAATCTCGCGTATGATTCAAATCTTGAGCCGTAAAACCAAGAATAATCCTGTCTTGGTTGGGGATGCTGGTGTCGGGAAAACAGCCTTGGCGCTTGGGCTCGCTCAGCGTATTGCTAGTGGTGATGTACCTGCGGAAATGGCTAAGATGCGCGTGTTAGAGCTTGATTTGATGAATGTCGTTGCAGGTACACGCTTCCGTGGTGACTTTGAAGAGCGCATGAATAATATCATTAAGGATATTGAAGAAGATGGGCAAGTCATCCTCTTTATCGATGAACTCCACACTATCATGGGTTCCGGGAGTGGAATTGACTCAACTCTGGATGCGGCCAATATCTTGAAGCCAGCCTTGGCGCGTGGAACTTTGAGAACGGTTGGGGCGACCACTCAAGAAGAGTACCAAAAACACATTGAAAAAGACGCAGCCCTTTCTCGTCGATTCGCCAAAGTGACGATTGAGGAGCCAAGTGTTGCAGACAGCATGACCATTTTGCAAGGTTTGAAGGCGACTTATGAGAAACATCATCGTGTGCAAATCACAGATGAAGCGGTTGAAACAGCCGTCAAGATGGCACATCGTTACTTGACTAGTCGTCACTTGCCAGACTCTGCTATCGATCTTTTGGATGAGGCAGCAGCAACAGTGCAAAATAAGGCAAAGCATATAAAAGCAGACGATTCAGGTTTGAGTCCAGCTGACAAGGCCTTGATGGATGGCAAGTGGAAACAGGCAGCCCAGCTAATCGCAAAAGAAGAGGAAGTGCCTGTCTATAAAGACTTGGTGACAGAGTCTGATATTTTGACCACCTTGAGTCGCTTGTCAGGTATCCCCGTTCAAAAACTGACTCAGACTGATGCTAAGAAATACTTAAACTTGGAAGCTGAACTGCACAAACGTGTCATCGGTCAAGATCAAGCTGTTTCAAGTATTAGCCGTGCCATTCGCCGCAACCAGTCAGGGATTCGCAGTCATAAGCGTCCGATTGGTTCCTTTATGTTCCTAGGGCCTACAGGTGTCGGTAAGACCGAATTGGCCAAGGCTCTGGCAGAAGTTCTTTTTGATGACGAATCAGCCCTTATCCGCTTTGACATGAGTGAGTATATGGAGAAATTCGCAGCCAGTCGTCTCAACGGAGCTCCTCCGGGCTATGTGGGTTATGAAGAAGGTGGGGAGTTGACCGAGAAGGTTCGCAACAAACCATACTCTGTTCTCCTCTTTGATGAGGTAGAAAAAGCCCACCCAGACATCTTTAATGTCCTCTTGCAGGTCTTGGATGATGGTGTCTTGACCGATAGCAAGGGTCGCAAGGTTGACTTTTCAAATACCATTATTATCATGACGTCAAATCTTGGTGCGACAGCCCTTCGGGATGACAAGACTGTCGGATTTGGGGCTAAGGATATTCGTTTTGACCAGGAAAATATGGAAAAACGCATGTTTGAAGAGTTGAAAAAGGCTTATAGACCGGAATTCATCAATCGTATTGATGAAAAGGTGGTCTTCCATAGTCTGTCTAGCGACCATATGCAGGAAGTGGTGAAGATTATGGTCAAACCTTTAGTTGCAAGTTTGGCTGAACAAGGCATTGACTTGAAATTACAAGCTTCCGCACTGAAATTGTTGGCAAATCAAGGATATGACCCAGAGATGGGAGCTCGTCCACTTCGCAGAACCCTGCAAACAGAAGTTGAGGACAAGTTGGCAGAACTTCTTCTTAAGGGAGATTTGGTGGCAGGCAGCACACTTAAGATTGGTGTTAAAGCAGGCCAGTTAAAATTTGATATTGCATAAAAAGCGAGGCCGGGAAAAAGTTCCCGACCTCTTTATTTGCCTTTATTAGTTTGATTTGCTGTTGCGACTGTTTTAGGGATGGCTATCTCTCTTAGAATTGCTCAACAGGTGAGTAAAGAAGTCTTTGTATCGATACTTGAGATAGTTCTCATGTAAAAATAACAAGGCGATATAAACAATCAAAAAGATTGTAGTCAGATAAAACACATCAAATGCAGTTCTCGCATAGTAAGCGGCTGATTGATAAGAGCCAATTGCTCCCAAAATCAACCAAGGAAGATACTTATAATACTTATTTAGCATAAGAGTGCACCTCCTATATTCTATTTCAATGTTATTATATTCCTTTGTACTTAAAGGTGCAAGCGATTACACAAAAACAAATTCAAATTTTTAATAGGAAAATCTCCTGCTTTTCTATTTTATTACGAATAGAAGAGTAGGAGGAGTAAATGTATCTAAAGTATTTAAGATTTTTAAAATAGTTTAGATAAATTGTTGACATATTTAAATCACAATGTTACAATTATATTACAAAAACATTTCTTTATATTTCTAAAATATTACAAAGGAGTAGAAAAATGAAAAAGAAAACCTATATCAAATTGATGGCAGCGACTGTATTAGCTTCTACCTTGCTACTGGGAGCTTGTGGAAATAAAAAGGAAACAACTCAAGCAAGCAGTTCTGCTAAGACAAGCCAATCATCAAGCTCTAAAGCAGCTTCTGCTAGCAAAGAAAGCAAGACTCAGAAGTCCTCAAGTTCAGCTTCATCTGAAAAGGCTAAGGCATCTACTGATCAATCTTCAGCAACTGCAACGCCATCACAAGCGGCACCTGCACCAGAGCAAAGACAGGGTCAAGAAGTGTCTAATCAACAGGCGGCTAGTCAACAAACTTCTGCTCAGACTCCTTCAACTCAACAAGCTCCTCAAGCCCAGTCTAACCAATCAAGCTATGATCCTACAACTGACCGCAAACTTCAAGACAAACAAGCAGAGCAAAATAAACGCTACAAGGGTGTTTTAACCATGGTAGATGGTGATTTTTCAGCTGCAGCGGGCAATTGGAAGGGAGCAAATGGCGAAACTATCACAGTTTCATCAGGTGGTCAATTTACAGTAGAATCTTCTGATGGAAAGAAAGAAAATTACTCTATCAAAGGCTATTCTTATACTCTTGATGATGGTAAGTATAATGCCAAAATTGGTGGAGGAAAAGTCATCCAAATTACAACAGGAGCGGATGGTAAGGTTTCCAGTGTTGCTTTGAGTCAATAATAACCCTCAGTATTTGAATTTTTACAGTCAAAGAAAATCCGTCAGCTCAATAAGAGTTGACGGATTATTTTATACTTGTACTTGGGTTAAAAATTCTTCTGTAGTAAGAATTTGAGCAAACTCATCTTGTAGAGAAAGGAGATTAATCTCATGGATAGTCTCAGGAGAGATGGACTGACCGTTTTTGTTAGATAGGGTAAAACTGGCAGTAGCATCTGCTAGTAAAGTGACTTCAAAACCAAGATTTGCTGCCATTCGTGTCGTAGTAGATACACAATGAGGCAGGGTCAAACCAACAAGGACTAAATGACCAATCTGATTTTTTCGTAAATAGGTTTCAAGATTTGTTCCAATAAAGGCGCTATTAACCGTTTTTTGAAAGACAGGTTCTGAAGCAAATGGTTCAAATCCACTTTTAGACTCCTGATTTTGTTTGTTATGAAATTGGGACTGGGGATTGTCAGATATGTGTTGAACATGTAAGACTGGAAGAGCGTGTTTACGAAAGTATGCCAGTACCCTCAATGCTTGTTGTTCAGCTTGAGGGTTGTTCCGTTCTCCCCAGATAGGTCTATCAAATGCTTTTTGCATATCGATAATCAGTAGAGCAGTATGAACCATGTTAAGCCTTATCTAACTGCAAGAGAGCCTCAATCTCTGCTAGGGTGCTAGCTTGTGAAATGGCTCCACGTAGTTTGGCAGCGCCAGATGTTCCACGTAGGTAGTGAGGAGCGAGACCACGGAATTCACGAACTGCGACATTTTCCCCTTTGAGGTTAATCAAGCGTTTCAAGTGTTCGTAGGCAATTTTCATCTTGTCCTCAAAGGTCAAATCAGGTAGGATTTCTCCTGTTTCAAAGTAGTGGTTGATTTGCTTGAAGAGGTAGGGATTTCCCATAGCTGCACGGCCAATCATGACTGCGTCAGCGCCAACTTCTTCGATACGCTGTTTGGCTTCTTGAACTGTACGGATGTCACCGTTGGCGATGAATGGAATCTTTGTCAGTGCTTGAGCGACCTTGTGAAGAGTCTCAAGGTCTGCGTGGCCTGTGTACATTTGTTCACGGGTACGTCCATGCATGGCAAGGGCAGAAACACCTGCAGCTTCAGCGGCGAGGGCATTTTCTACTGCAAGAGAAGGGTCAGCCCAGCCGGTACGCATTTTGACAGTAAGGGGGATATCCAGGACAGATTGGACCTTGTTGATGATAGAGTAGATTTTGTCTGGGTCCTTGAGCCACATAGCACCAGCTTCGTTCTTCACGATTTTGTTAACTGGGCAGCCCATGTTGATATCGACGATATCAGTTTTGGTGTTTTCTTGGATGAATTCTGCTGCGCGTGCTAGGCTGTCTTCATCACTACCAAAAAGTTGGATAGAGACTGGGTTTTCGCCTTCATCGATATGAAGCATGTGTAGGGTTTTTTCGTTGTTGTATTGAATTCCCTTGTCAGAGACCATTTCCATGACAACGAGTCCAGCTCCGAGCTCTTTTGCAATAGTACGAAAGGCTGAGTTTGTCACGCCAGCCATAGGCGCTAAAACGGTACGATTGGGAATCTCAACATTGCCAATCATAAAAGGTGTATTAAGATTTGTCACGAATGAGTTCCTCCAGGTCGTTTTCATCAAAGTTGTAAGTAGTTTGGCAGAATTGACAAGTGATTTCAGCCCCGTGGTCTTCCTCTTTCATTTCCTGTAAGTCTGAGCTTGGAAGGCTGGCAAGAGCGTTCATAAAGCGTTCATGGCTACAGTCACATTGGAAACGAATTTCTTCTTCAGAAAGACGCTTGTAGGCCTCGTCCCCGTAGATAGCCTTGAGGAGGGCTTCGATATGGTCTTCACTTTCCAGAAGGGTTGAGATAGCTGGCATTTCTTGGATGCGTTTTTCAAAGCGAGCAATCTCTTCTTCCTTGGCTCCTGGCAAGACTTGGACTAGGAAACCACCTGCAACCTTGACCTTGTCTTCCTCGTCCAAAAGGACATTGAGGCCGACTGCTGAAGGAGTTTGTTGGCTTTCAGTCAGGTAAAAGGCAAGATCTTCACCGATTTCCCCAGAGATGAGGGGAGTCATAGAGTTGTAAGGATTTCCAGTACCGTAGTCTGTGATAACGAGGAATTGACCATTGCCGACAAAAGGTCCGACAAGGACTTCACCAGTTGCAGTCTTTTTGATGTCAACACCAGGGTTTTGAACGTAGCCTTTGACGTTCCCCTTGGTATCAGCAACGGTGATAATGGCTCCTAGAGAGCTAGATCCCAGTACCTTCACTGTTAGTTTGGTATTTCCTTTTTCATTGGCTGCGAGAATCTGGCTAGCGATAAGAGTTCGACCAAGCGCTACAGTTGAGCTAGCTTGGGTTTGGTGTTTTTCTTGAGCAGTGCGGACGGTTTCTGTGCTATCAAGGACAAAAGCACGAAAGGCTCCGCTTTCTGATATTGTTTTAATAATTTTATCCATAGCTACTATTTTAGCATAAAAATGCCCAAAGGGGGAGCCGTGTGTTTGCTGATTTTTAGGATAATGGACCAGGAAATCAGCATGAAAATAAAAAGAGAAACAGATTATTTCAGCATTTCTAAGATTTATGCTATGCTTAAGGTAGAAAATGAAAGGGGTAACAAATGTATTTAGGAGATTTGATGGAAAAGGTTGAATCTGGCCAATTTTCAATCCTTTCCTTTCTATTACAAGAGTCTCAGACGACTGTCAAGGCTGTGATGGAGGAAACAGGATTTTCAAAAGCAACCCTAACCAAATATGTCACCCTTCTCAATGACAAGGCTTTGGATAGTGGCTTAGAGCTGACTATTCACTTAGAAGATGAAAATCTGCGTCTATCGATCGGTGCAACTACCAAGGGAAGAGATATCCGAAGCCTATTTTTAGAAAATGCCATAAAATACCAAATTTTAGTCTATCTTCTCTACCACCAACAGTTTTTAGCCCATCAGCTGGCTCAAGAATTGATGATTAGCGAGGCTACGCTTGGTCGTCACTTAGCTAGCTTAAATCAGATTTTGTCAGAATTTGATTTATCTATTCAAAATGGACGTTGGCGAGGTCCAGAGCATCAGATTCGCTATTTCTATTTCTGTCTTTTCCGCAAGGTCTGGTCCAGTCAGGAGTGGGAAAGTCATATGCAGAAAGCGGAGAGAAAGCAGGATATTGCTACTCTAGAAGAAATCTGCGGTGCGAGTTTGTCTGCAGGGCAGAAATTGGACTTGGTTCTCTGGTCTCATATCAGTCAACAACGTCTTCGGGTTAACGCCTGTCAGTTCCAAGTGATAGAAGAAAAAATGCGAGGGTATTTTGACAATATTTTCTACCTTCGTTTGCATCGAAAGGCTCCGTCCTTTTTCGCTGGACAACACCTTCCTCTGGGAACTGAGGATGGGGAGATGATGATTTTCTTCTCTTTCCTCCTATCTCATCGCATTCTTCCTCTTCATACAATGGAGTATATTCTTGGTTTTGGAGGGCAGTTGGCAGATTTACTGACGCAATTGATTCAAGAAATGAAGAAGGAGGAACTATTGGGGGACTATACAGAGGACCATGTCACCTATGAACTCAGTCAGCTTTGTGCTCAAGTCTATCTCTATAAGGGCTATATTTTACAGGATCGCTATAAGTATCAGTTGGAGAATCGTCATCCTTATTTGTTGATGGAACATGATTTTAAGGAGACGGCGGCGGAGATTTTTCATGCTTTACCTGCCTTTCAGCAGGGGACGGATTTGGATAAGAAAATTCTCTGGGAATGGCTGCAGTTAATCGAATATATGGCTGAAAATGGTGGCCAGCATATGCGGATTGGTCTGGATTTGACATCTGGTTTTCTTGTCTTTTCAAGGATGGTAGCCATTTTGAAACGGTATTTGGAATATAATCGTTTCATTACTATTGAAGCTTATGACCGAACTCGGCATTATGATTTGCTGGTTACCAATAACCCGATTCATAAGAAGGAACAGACACCAGTCTATTATTTAAAAAACGACTTGGATATGGAGGATTTGGCAGCGATTCGTCAGTTATTATTCACTTAAAAGACTTGGTGCTTCCAGGTCTTTTTTGTGAAATTTACACAATCTCCTCACATTTTTTTAAAAATTAAAAAAAGTTGATAAACAAGAAAGCGCTTTATTTTGTATACTAGTTAGTGTAAAGAGGAGACATCCTCAAGATCTTTATCAGGAGGACAGCACATGTCACAAGAAAAATACATCATGGCCATTGACCAGGGGACTACAAGTTCTCGTGCCATTATTTTTAACAAAAAAGGAGAAAAGGTCAGCTCGAGTCAAAAAGAGTTTACTCAGATTTTTCCTCAGGCAGGTTGGGTAGAGCACAATGCCAATGAAATTTGGAACTCAGTCCAGTCAGTTATTGCGGGTGCTTTCATAGAAAGTGGTGTCAAGCCAAATCAAATCGAAGCAATCGGGATTACCAACCAACGTGAAACAACGGTCGTCTGGGATAAGAAAACAGGACTTCCTATCTACAACGCTATCGTTTGGCAGTCACGCCAGACAGCACCTTTGGCTGAGCAACTAAAAAGCCAAGGCTATGTGGAAAAATTCCATGAAAAGACTGGTTTGATTATCGATGCTTATTTCTCTGCGACCAAGGTTCGTTGGATTTTGGACCATGTAGAAGGAGCCCAAGAGCGAGCTGAAAAAGGAGAATTGCTCTTTGGTACTATCGATACTTGGTTGGTTTGGAAATTGACAGACGGTGCGGCTCACGTGACGGACTACTCAAATGCAGCCCGCACCATGCTTTATAACATTAAAGAACTCAAATGGGATGATGAGATTCTGGAAATCCTCAACATTCCTAAGGCTATGCTTCCGGAAGTTCGTTCTAACTCTGAAATCTATGGTAAGACAGCTCCATTCCATTTCTATGGTGGAGAAGTGCCAATCTCAGGTATGGCTGGGGACCAACAAGCAGCCCTCTTTGGACAGTTGGCCTTTGAGCCTGGTATGGTTAAAAACACTTACGGAACAGGATCTTTCATCATCATGAATACTGGTGAAGAGATGCAGCTGTCTGAAAATAACCTCTTGACAACGATTGGTTACGGAATCAACGGCAAGGTTTACTATGCCTTGGAAGGTTCTATCTTCATCGCAGGAAGTGCGATTCAATGGCTTCGTGATGGACTTCGTATGGTAGAGAACTCACCAGAATCTGAAAAATACGCTCGTGATTCTCACAATGATGATGAAGTTTATGTAGTTCCAGCCTTTACAGGACTAGGAGCACCATACTGGAACCAAAACGCACGTGGTTCTGTCTTTGGTTTGACTCGTGGAACAAGTAAGGAAGACTTTATCAAGGCAACTCTTCAATCAATTGCTTATCAAGTACGTGATATCATTGACACAATGCAGGTGGATGCTCAGACAGCTATCCAAGTATTGAAAGTGGATGGAGGTGCAGCCATGAATAACTTCCTCATGCAGTTCCAAGCTGATATTTTAGGAATTGACATTGCACGCGCTAAAAACTTGGAAACAACAGCTCTAGGAGCAGCCTTCCTAGCAGGTTTGGCAGTTGGTTACTGGAAAGACTTGGATGAGTTGAAGCTCTTGAATGAAACTGGGGAACTTTTTGAGCCATCTATGAACGAATCTCGCAAGGAACAACTCTACAAGGGCTGGAAGAAGGCTGTGAAAGCGACTCAAGTCTTTGCGGAAATCGACGACTAATACTGTTTCTTGATGCAATTATCAGTTTAAGAATAAAGCGACTCAGTTAGAAAGTGTGTAAATATGGAATTTTCAAAGAAAACACGTGAATTATCAATTAAAAAAATGCAGGAACGTACCCTGGACCTCTTGATTATCGGTGGGGGGATCACAGGGGCTGGTGTAGCCTTGCAAGCGGCAGCTAGCGGTCTTGAGACTGGTTTGATTGAAATGCAGGACTTCGCAGAAGGAACATCCAGCCGTTCAACAAAATTGGTTCACGGAGGTCTTCGTTACCTCAAACAATTCGACGTAGAAGTGGTATCAGATACGGTTTCTGAACGTGCAGTGGTTCAACAAATCGCACCACACATTCCAAAACCGGACCCAATGCTCTTGCCAGTTTACGATGAAGATGGAGCGACCTTTAGCCTCTTCCGTCTTAAAGTAGCTATGGACTTGTACGATCTTTTGGCCGGAGTTAACAACACACCAGCTGCAAACAAGGTTTTGAGTAAGGAAGAAGTCTTGGAACGCCAGCCAAACTTGAAGAAAGAAGGCTTGGTAGGAGGTGGGGTTTACCTTGACTTCCGTAACAACGATGCGCGTCTCGTGATTGAAAATATCAAACGTGCCAACCAAGACGGTGCCCTCATTGCCAACCACGTGAAGGCAGAAGGCTTCCTCTTTGACGAAAGTGGCAAGATTACAGGTGTTGTAGCTCGTGATTTGTTGACATACCAAGTCTTTGAAATCAAGGCGCGTCTGGTGATCAACACAACAGGCCCTTGGAGCGACAAGGTGCGTAATTTGTCTAATAAGGGAACACAATTCTCACAAATGCGTCCAACTAAGGGAGTTCACTTGGTAGTGGATTCAAGCAAGATCAAGGTTTCACAGCCGGTTTACTTTGATACAGGTTTGGGTGACGGTCGTATGGTCTTTGTTCTCCCACGTGAAAACAAGACTTACTTTGGTACAACGGATACAGACTACACAGGTGATTTGGAACATCCAAAAGTGACTCAGGAAGATGTAGATTATCTACTTGGCATTGTCAACAACCGCTTCCCAGAAGCTAACATTACCATTGATGATATCGAAAGCAGCTGGGCAGGTCTTCGTCCATTGATTGCAGGCAATAGCGCTTCTGACTACAATGGCGGAAATAACGGAACTATTAGCGACGAAAGCTTTAATACCTTGATTGCGACTGTCGAAGCTTATCTATCGAAAGAAAAAACGCGTGAAGATGTTGAGTCTGCTGTCAGCAAGCTTGAAAGCAGTACCTCTGAGAAACATTTGGATCCATCTGCAGTTTCACGTGGTTCGAGCTTGGATCGTGATGACAATGGCCTTTTGACCCTTGCTGGTGGTAAAATCACAGACTACCGTAAGATGGCTGAAGGAGCTATGGAGCGTGTGGTTGATATCCTTAAAGCAGAATTTGATCGCAGCTTTAAACTGATCAATTCTAAGACTTATCCTGTTTCAGGTGGAGAATTGAACCCAGCAAATGTGGATTCAGAAATCGAAGCCTTTGCGCAACTTGGAGTTTCACGTGGATTGGATAGCAAGGAAGCTCACTATCTGGCAAATCTTTACGGTTCAAATGCACCGAAGGTCTTTGCACTTGCTCACAGCTTGGAACAAGCGCCAGGACTCAGCTTGGCGGACACCTTGTCCCTTCACTATGCAATGCGCAATGAGTTGGCTATCAGCCCAGTTGACTTCTTCCTTCGTCGTACCAACCACATGCTCTTTATGCGTGATAGTTTGGATAGTATCGTTGAGCCAGTTTTGGATGAAATGGGACGATTCTATGACTGGTCAGAAGATGAAAAAGCAGGCTACCGTGCGGATGTCGAAGCAGCTCTTGCTAACAATGATTTAGCAGAATTAAAAAATTAAGAAAAAATAAAAGAGGTGGCGGGCAACAATCCTTGTCGCCCGCCCCTTCTTTTTAATGGAGACATAAAGATGATGAATGAATTATTTGGAGAATTTTTGGGGACTTTAATCCTGATTCTTCTAGGAAATGGTGTTGTAGCAGGTGTAGTTCTTCCTAAAACCAAGAGCAATAGCTCAGGTTGGATTGTGATTACTATGGGTTGGGGGATTGCAGTTGCGGTTGCAGTATTTGTATCTGGAAAACTTAGTCCAGCTCATTTAAACCCAGCTGTGACAATTGGTGTGGCTTTAAAAGGTGGTCTGCCTTGGGCTTCCGTTTTCCCTTACATCCTAGCCCAGTTCGCAGGGGCTATGCTGGGTCAGATTTTGGTTTGGTTGCAATTCAAACCTCACTACGAAGCAGAAGAAAACGCAGGAAATATTTTGGCTACTTTCAGCACAGGACCAGCCATCAAAGATACTGTGTCAAACTTGATTAGCGAAATCCTTGGAACCTTTGTTTTGGTATTGACAATCTTTGCATTGGGTCTTTACGATTTTCAGGCAGGTATCGGAACCTTTGCAGTAGGTACCTTGATTGTCGGTATCGGTCTATCACTAGGCGGGACAACAGGTTATGCCTTGAACCCTGCGCGTGACCTTGGACCTCGTATTATGCACAGCATCCTTCCAATTTCAAACAAGGGGGACGGAGACTGGTCTTACGCTTGGATTCCAGTTGTGGGACCTGTTATCGGTGCAGTCTTGGCCGTGCTTGTATTCTCACTTTTCTAATTTAGAAAACAATTATGTTGATAGAGCTTGAGATGAAAATCTCAGGCTTTTTTAAAAATATACATAGAAAAACCGCATAATCCTTAAAATAAGCTGAAATCTAGTGAAAATCTACGGCAAACAATTGAAAAACTAGTCTATAAAGTGGTACAATGGTAGAAAAATACTATAGTGAGAATCTATCTTATTTAGCAAAAATTACAGAAATGAATGGTTTTTCTTGATGAAACAGAGAAAAGAATTGTACCTCTTTCTTGGTCGGACAGCTTTGTATTTTCTTATCTTTCTAGGGCTGTTTTACTTCTTTAGCTATCTTGGTCAGGGTCAAGGAAGCTTTATCTATAATGAATTTTAACTTGAAGGAGAATCCCTATTGTGTCAAATAAACCAATAGTAGATATGATTGAAACCATTGAGCATTTTGCTCAGACACAGCCTAGCTATCCTGTTTACAATGTTTTGGGGCAGGAACACACTTATGGAGATTTAAAGGCTGATTCGGATAGTTTGGCTGCAGCCATCGATCAACTGGATTTACCAGAGAAGTCTCCTGTGGTTGTTTTTGGTGGCCAAGAATATGAAATGTTGGCAACTTTTGTAGCGCTGACTAAGTCAGGTCATGCCTACATTCCAATTGATAGCCATTCGGCCTTGGAGCGAGTTTTGGCTATTTTAGAAGTAGCTGAGCCAAGCTTGATTATTGCCGTTTCAGACTTTCCATTGGAGCAGGTTTCTACACCGATGTTGAATCTAGCTCAGGTTCATGAAGCCTTTGCTCAAGGGACTAGCTATGAGATCACGCATCCAGTCAAGGGAGATGATAACTACTACATTATCTTTACTTCTGGTACGACTGGTAAGCCAAAGGGAGTGCAGATTTCACATGATAATCTCCTCAGCTTTACCAACTGGATGATTACGGACAAGGAATTTGCGACGCCAAGTCGTCCGCAAATGTTGGCTCAGCCACCTTATTCTTTTGACTTGTCTGTCATGTATTGGGCTCCGACCTTGGCACTGGGAGGAACTCTTTTTGCTTTACCATCTGTCATCACTCAGGACTTTAAGCAACTCTTTGCGACCATCTTTTCATTGCCGATCGCTATCTGGACTTCAACGCCTTCTTTTGCGGATATGGCCATGTTGTCTGAAGATTTTAATAGCGAAAAAATGCCTGGAATTACGCATTTCTACTTTGATGGCGAAGAATTGACGGTTAAAACGGCTCAAAAACTACGTGAACGTTTCCCACATGCCCGTATTATCAATGCCTACGGCCCAACAGAAGCGACAGTAGCCCTGTCAGCTGTTGCTGTGACAGACGAGATGTTGACGACTCTCAAACGCCTACCAATCGGCTATACCAAGGCTGATTCTCCAACCTTTATCATTGACGAGGAAGGCAATAAATTGCCAAATGGAGAACAGGGAGAAATCATTGTTTCTGGACCAGCTGTTTCAAAAGGTTATATGAACAATCCTGAAAAAACAGCAGAAGCCTTCTTTGAATTTGAAGGACTACCAGCCTATCACACAGGCGATGTGGGATCTATGACAGATGAAGGTTTGCTTCTCTACGGAGGACGCATGGACTTCCAGATTAAGTTCAACGGTTACCGCATTGAGTTAGAAGATGTCTCTCAAAACCTCAATAAGTCTCGCTTTATCGAGTCTGCTGTTGCAGTACCGCGTTATAACAAAGATCACAAGGTACAAAATCTATTGGCTTATGTCATCTTAAAAGATGGTGTCCGTGAGCAGTTTGAACGTGATATCGATATTACCAAGGCCATCAAGGAAGACTTGACAGATATTATGATGTCTTATATGATGCCGTCCAAATTCCTTTATCGAGACAGTTTGCCGCTGACTCCAAATGGAAAAATTGATATCAAAGGATTGATTAACGAGGTGAATCAAAGATGATGGAGTTCTTTCAACAGCTTCCTCATTTAGAGCCATACGGTAATCCTCAGTATTTTGTCTATGTGATTGCTGCAACCTTGCCCATCTTTATCGGTCTCTTTTTCAAGAAACGCTTTGCCTGGTATGAAGTGCTAGTTAGTCTCTTCTTTATCGTCACCATGTTGGTAGGTGGGAAGACTAATCAGTTGGTTGCCTTGGGTATTTATCTGTGCTGGGAAATATTGCTCCTGCTCTTCTATAAGCACTATCGAAAAAGTAAGGATGGTAAGTGGGTCTTCTACCTAGTTAGTTTTCTGTCCCTACTGCCGATTGTCTTTGTCAAGGTGCAGCCGGCTATCAATGGAACGCAGTCTTTGCTTGGTTTTTTGGGAATTTCTTACCTGACCTTTCGTTCGGTTGGGATTATCATCGAGCTGAGAGATGGAGTGATTAAGGATTTTACCCTCTGGGAATTCCTCCGTTTTCTTCTCTTCATGCCGACTTTTTCAAGTGGTCCAATCGATCGCTTTAAGCGTTTTAATGAAAATTATCAGACCATTCCTGAGCGGGATGAGTTGATGGATATGCTGGATGAATCTGTTCGCTATATTATGTGGGGATTTTTATATAAGTTTATCCTAGCTCATGTTTTAGGAGAAACTTTACTACCTCCTCTGAAGAATCTAGCCCTGCAGTCAGGTGGCTTCTTTAACCCCTATGCATTGGCAGTTATGTATACCTTTGGTTTGGAGCTCTTCTTTGACTTTGCAGGTTACTCTATGTTTGCCTTGGCTATCTCAAACTTAATGGGAATCCGTAGCCCCATCAACTTTAATAAGCCTTTTTTATCAAGGGATTTAAAGGAATTTTGGAATCGCTGGCATATGAGTCTCTCTTTCTGGTTCCGTGACTTTGTCTTTATGCGAATGGTCATGGTGTTAACCAGAAAGAAGGTCTTTAAAAATCGTAATGTAACCTCAAGCGTGGCCTATATTGTAAATATGCTGATTATGGGATTTTGGCATGGAGTGACTTGGTACTATATCGCCTATGGACTCTTTCATGGATTAGGCTTGGTCATCAATGACGCTTGGATTCGCAAGAAAAAAACGCTCAATAAGGAACGGAAAAAAGCAGGGAAGACTGCTCTACCTGAGAATCGCTGGATTCAGTTGCTTGGCATGGTTGTCACCTTCCATGTCGTCATGCTGTCATTCTTAATCTTTTCTGGATTTTTGAATGATTTATGGTTTAAAAAATAAAAGGAAATAAAATATGGATATCAAATCAGAAGTTATCGAAATTATTGATGAGTTGTTTATGGAAGATGTTTCTGACATGATGGATGAAGATCTTTTTGATGCAGGTGTCTTGGATAGTATGGGCACGGTTGAATTGATTGTGGAGATTGAAAACCGTTTTGACATTCGTGTCCCTGTTACAGAGTTTGGTCGCGACGACTGGAATACAGCTAATAAAATCATAGCTGGTATTGTGGAGCTACAAAATGCTTAAACGCTTATGGATGATCTTCGGACCAGTCTTGATAGCTGGTTTGTTGGTTTTTCTGCTTATCTTTTTCTATCCTGCTGAGATGCGCCATGATCTGGGAGCTGAAAAGCGTTCGGCGGTGGCTACTACTATCGATAGTTTTAAGGAGCGAAGTCAAAAGGTCAGAGCACTATCTGATCCAAATATGCGTTTTGTTCCCTTCTTTGGCTCCAGTGAATGGCTTCGTTTTGACGGTGCCCATCCTGCGGTATTGGCTGAGAAATACAACCGCTCTTATCGCCCCTATCTTTTAGGACAGAGGGGAGCTGCCTCGCTCAATCAGTATTTTGGTATGCAACAGATGCTGCCACAACTGGAGAATAAACAAGTTGTATATGTTATCTCGCCCCAGTGGTTTAGTAAAAATGGCTATGAGCCAGCAGCCTTTCAGCAGTATTTTAATGGAGACCAGTTGACCAGTTTTCTGGAACATCAATCTGGGGATCAGGCTAGTCAATATGCAGCGACTCGCTTACTACAGCAGTTCCCAAACGTAGCTATGAAGGACCTGGTTCAGAAGTTGGCAAGTAAAGAAGAATTGTCGTCTGCAGACAATGAAATGATTGAATTATTAGCTCGGTTTAATGAACGTCAAGCTTCCTTTTTTGGTCAGTTTTCAGTTAGAGGCTATGTCAATTATGATAAGCATGTAGTTAAGTATTTAAAGACCTTGCCAGACCAGTTTTCTTATCAAGCTATAGAAGATGTTGTTAAAGCAGATGCAGAAAAGAATACTTCTAATAATGATCTGGGAATGGAGAATTATTTCTATAATACGCAGATTAAGAAGGATTTGAAGAAATTAAAGGATTCTCAGAAAAGCTTTACCTATCTCAAGTCGCCAGAATATAATGACTTGCAGTTAGTGTTGACACAGTTTTCTAAATCCAAGGTAAACCCAATTTTTATCATTCCACCTGTTAATAAAAAATGGATGGACTATGCTGGTTTACGAGAAGATATGTACCAACAAACGGTGCAGAAGATTCGCTACCAGTTAGAAAGTCAAGGTTTTACCAATATAGCAGATTTTTCTAAGGACGGTGGGGAAGCTTTCTTTATGAAGGATACCATTCACCTTGGTTGGTTAGGTTGGTTGGCATTTGACAAAGCTGTTGATCCTTTCCTATCCAATCCCACCCCAGCTCCGACTTACCATCTGAATGAGCGCTTTTTCAGCAAAGACTGGGCGACATACGATGGAGATGTCAAGGAATTTCAATAGATAATAGTATGGAAGAGTTCAAGAATGAAACTGGTTTTCACGTTTTTTCTTGACTCTTTTTTTGGTTATGATATAATTAACCAGTAAATAATTTTTCAAAGAATAGTATTTTCTCTTAAAAAAGAGAAGTCCAAAAGGAAAGGAGTCAGATATGAGACAGCTAGCGAAGGATATCGATGCTTTTTTGAATGAGGTGATTTTGCAGGCAGAAAATCAGCATGAAATTCTAATAGGTCATTGTACTAGCGAGGTGGCCCTGACCAATACTCAGGAGCACATTCTTATGCTCTTGTCAGAGGAATCTTTAACAAATTCAGAGTTGGCGCGTCGCCTCAATGTCAGTCAGGCAGCAGTTACCAAGGCCATTAAGTCTTTGGTCAAGGAAGGGATGTTGGAAACATCTAAAGATCCTAAGGATGCGCGTGTAATTTTTTATCAGTTGACTGATTTGGCTCGTCCAATCGCTGAGGAGCACCATCATCACCATGAGCATACACTTTTAACCTATGAACAAGTGGCGACTCAGTTTACTCCAAATGAACAAAAAGTGATTCAGCGGTTTTTGACTGCTTTAGTAGGAGAAATCAAATAATGAGATATATTACGGTAGAGGATTTATCCTTCTATTATGATAAGGAACCCGTTCTTGAACATATCAATTATAGTGTTGATAGTGGGGAATTTGTTACCTTGACAGGGGAAAATGGAGCAGCTAAGACGACACTCATCAAGGCCAGTCTTGGAATCCTCCAGCCACGCATTGGAAAGGTGACCATTTCAAAGACAAATGCCCAGGGTAAGAAATTGAGAATAGCTTACCTTCCTCAACAGATTGCCAGTTTTAATGCTGGTTTTCCAAGTACGGTTTATGAATTTGTCAAGTCGGGTCGCTATCCGCGAAAAGGTTGGTTCCGTCGTTTGAATGCTCATGATGAGGAGCATATCAAGGCTAGTTTGGACTCAGTTGGTATGTGGGAACACCGAGACAAACGCTTGGGGTCTCTATCTGGAGGGCAAAAGCAGCGAGCGGTGATTGCGCGCATGTTTGCTTCTGACCCAGATGTGTTTATCCTAGATGAGCCGACAACGGGGATGGATGCAGGAAGTAAAAACGAATTTTACGAACTCATGCACCACAGCGCCCATCATCATGGCAAGGCTGTTTTGATGATTACTCATGACCCTGAAGAAGTTAAGGACTATGCGGACCGCAATATTCATTTAGTCCGTAACCAAGACTCGCCATGGCGTTGTTTCAACGTTCATGAGAATGATCAGGAGGTGGGCCATGCTTAGTTTATTATCTTATGACTTTATGCAACGTGCCTTTCTGGCCGTTATTGCCATGAGTCTTTTCTCGCCAGTATTGGGGACCTTCCTTATCTTGCGTCGTCAGAGTTTGATGAGTGATACCCTCAGCCACGTCTCGCTTTCGGGTGTAGCTTTTGGTTTGGTTCTGGGGATTTCTCCGACTATTTCCACTATTGCCATTGTCTTGATTGCGGCAGTCTTCCTGGAATATCTCCGTACGGTTTACAAGAGCTTTATGGAAATCGGGACAGCTATCCTCATGTCAACAGGTCTGGCTGTTTCTCTGATTGTCATGAGCAAGGGTAAAAGCTCTAGCTCTATGAGTTTGGACCAGTATCTTTTTGGTTCCATCGTTACTATCAGCGAAGAGCAGGTTATTTCCCTCTTTGTCATTGCGGCGGTTGTTTTGATTTTGACCTTCCTCTTCCTTCGTCCGATGTACATTTTGACCTTTGATGAGGATACAGCCTTTGTGGATGGCTTGCCAGTTCGTACCATGTCTATTCTTTTTAACATGGTGACGGGGGTGGCCATTGCCCTTATGATTCCTGCTGCAGGAGCTCTTTTGGTATCGACTATCATGGTCTTACCAGCTAGTATTGCCCTTCGTCTAGGGAAAAACTTTAAATCGGTTATGCTGCTAGCTAGTGCTATTGGATTTTTGGGAATGGTAGCAGGACTTTACATTTCCTACTATGCAGAAACACCTGCAAGTGCAAGTATTACCATTATTTTTGTAACTGTCTTTTTACTCATTAGTTTAGTAAGACGTTTTATCAAATAGGAGACTAACGTGAAAAAAATTAGCTTATTGTTCGCCAGTTTATGCGCCTTGTTTTTAGTGGCTTGTTCCAATCAAAAGCAGGCAGATGGCAAACTAAATATCGTGACAACCTTTTACCCTGTCTATGAATTTACCAAGCAAGTCGCAGGAGATACTGCTAATGTAGAACTCCTAATCGGTGCTGGTACAGAACCCCATGAATATGAACCGTCTGCCAAGGCAGTTGCCAAAATCCAAGACGCAGACACTTTCGTTTATGAAAATGAAAACATGGAAACATGGGTACCTAAATTGCTAGATACCTTGGATAAGAAAAAGGTCAAAATCATCAAGGCGACAGGCGATATGTTGCTCTTGCCAGGTGGTGAGGAAGAAGAGGGAGACCATGACCATGGAGAAGAAGGCCATCACCATGAGTACGATCCCCATGTTTGGTTATCACCAGTTCGTGCTATTAAACTTGTAGAGCACATCCGTGATAGCTTGTCAGCAGATTATCCTGATAAAAAAGAGACCTTTGAGAAGAATGCTGTTGCCTATATCGAAAAATTACAAGCCTTGGATAAGGCTTATGCAGAAGGATTGTCTCAAGCAAAACAAAAGAGCTTTGTAACGCAACACGCAGCCTTTAACTATCTCGCTTTAGACTATGGACTCAAACAAGTCGCAATCTCAGGCCTCTCTCCAGATGCAGAACCATCAGCTGCACGTCTGGCAGAATTGACAGAGTACATCAAGAAAAATAAAATTGCATATATCTACTTTGAAGAAAATGCCTCACAAGCCCTTGCTAACACACTTTCAAAAGAGGCAGGTGTCAAAACAGATGTCCTCAATCCTTTAGAAAGTCTGACAGAAGAGGACACCAAGGCTGGCGAAAACTACATCTCCGTTATGGAGAAAAACCTCAAGGCTCTGAAACAAACAACGGACCAAGAAGGTTCAGCTATCGAACCTGAAAAGGCAGAGGATACCAAGACAGTTCAAAATGGTTACTTTGAGGATGCAGACGTCAAGGACCGCACTTTGAGTGACTATGCAGGTAACTGGCAATCAGTTTATCCTTTCCTTGAAGATGGCACGTTTGATCAAGTCTTTGACTACAAGGCTAAGTTGACTGGTAAGATGACCCAGGCTGAGTACAAGGCTTACTATACAAAAGGCTATCAGACAGATGTCACTAAGATCAACATTACTGATAATACTATGGAATTTGTTCAAGGTGGACAAAGCAAGAAATATACTTACAAGTATGTTGGCAAGAAAATCTTAACTTACAAGAAAGGCAATCGTGGCGTGCGCTTCCTTTTTGAAGCCACAGATGCAGACGCTGGACAGTTCAAGTATGTTCAGTTTAGTGACCATAATATCGCCCCAGTTAAGGCAGAACATTTCCATATTTTCTTTGGAGGCACAAGTCAAGAAGCCCTCTTTGAAGAAATGGATAACTGGCCAACCTACTACCCAGATAACCTATCTGGCCAAGAAATTGCTCAAGAAATGTTGGCGCATTGATGAGAATCAAAGGATAGCTTTGTATGAGGCTATCTTTTTAGTTACAAAATAGATGGTTAACATTTTATTTTTAAAAATCGCAGTTAAAACTGCACAGCCTTCTTTAAATGTGCTATAATACAGGAAAAATAATGATGGAGGTCACGATAATGGCAACATTTTTGATGATTTTTGTGGTGGTTTGTGTGCTCCTATTGGTGATAGTCACACTGAGTACAGTTTATGTGGTTCGTCAGCAGTCGGTGGCGATTATTGAACGCTTTGGGAAATACCAAAAGGTTGCCAATAGCGGTATTCATATTCGCTTGCCTTTTGGGATTGACTCGATTGCAGCGCGGATTCAGTTGCGCTTGTTGCAAAGCGATATTGTGGTTGAGACTAAAACCAAGGATAATGTGTTTGTTATGATGAATGTAGCGACTCAGTACCGTGTTAATGAGCAGAGCGTGACAGATGCCTACTATAAACTCATGCGTCCAGAATCTCAGATTAAATCTTATATCGAAGATGCTCTTCGCTCTTCTGTTCCCAAATTAACCTTGGATGAATTGTTTGAGAAAAAAGATGAGATTGCCCTTGAAGTTCAACACCAAGTAGCAGAAGAAATGACTACTTACGGTTATATTATCGTGAAAACCTTGATTACTAAGGTCGAACCAGATGCAGAAGTTAAGCAATCCATGAATGAAATCAATGCGGCGCAACGTAAGCGGGTCGCAGCGCAAGAATTGGCGGAAGCAGACAAGATTAAAATCGTCACTGCAGCTGAAGCAGAAGCAGAAAAAGACCGCCTTCATGGTGTGGGGATTGCCCAACAACGTAAAGCGATTGTGGATGGATTAGCAGAGTCTATCACAGAACTCAAGGAAGCCAATGTTGGTATGACAGAAGAGCAAATCATGTCCATTCTTTTGACCAACCAGTATTTGGATACCTTGAATACCTTTGCCTCTAAAGGCAATCAAACGATCTTTTTACCAAATACGCCAAATGGTGTGGATGATATCCGTACACAAATCTTGTCAGCCCTTCGTGCTGAGAAGAAATAATAGACTAAAGAGCCTGGAGTCAGGCTCTTTTTGTATTACCCTTGTAGCTTTGAGGATTAAAATCCTCCTCCACAAATTATAGAATCTTTTCTGAGTATTTAGGGAGTGATGGAGGAAGTGTTGAAAGCGCTTTTGTTTTGTGATATAGTCAAATTGATAGACTTGTTTAAAGAGGAATGCTTGTATGAGAAGAGAAGAAGTTTTGCGAAATCACTGGTTTTTTAGCCAAGAGGTGGGGAAAGAAGAGGCCTTGGCGCCGGATTTTCATAGAGAAAATTGGCAGGCTATTCAAGTGCCACATGACTGGAGTATTTACAATGATTTTGACCAGTATTCGCCAGCGCAAAATGAGGGTGGTCAGTTAAATGGTGGTCAAGCCTGGTATCGGACACAGTTTTACTTGGAAGAAGATGCCAGTCTTGTATCGGTGCGTTTGTTGTTTGATGGAGTTTACATGAATGCCCAAGTCTATATCAACGGGCAAGTGCTGGGCTATTATCCCAGTGGCTATACGCCCTTTTCTTATGATATCACGCCTTATCTAAGAAATGATGGGACGGCCAACCAGCTTGCGGTTTTTGTGGAAAATCAGCAACCTAGCAGTCGTTGGTACTCTGGTAGCGGTATTTACCGAGAAGTAAAATTATTGATTACAGATTCGGTGCATCTGGATTTATATGGGATTAAGATAGAAAGTCCCAAGCTAAAGGAACAAAGGCAATCTTGGGTGGAAACCCAGCTTGAAAGCAAGGTTTCAAATGATGGGCCTCAGTCCGTGTCGGTGTATTTGGAACAGAGTATCTGGTATGATGGCCAACAGCTGTCAGACTGGCAGGCGACAGACTCTATAGTGATTGAGTCTGGGGACAAACATCATTTCCAACAAGCAATATCAATTTTTCAACCCTTGCTTTGGGATATTGCTTCCCCTCACCTTTACCAATTGAAGACTCGTCTTTACAAAAATGGCATTTTGGTTAATGAAGAAGAAGAGACCTTTGGTTACCGCTATATGGATTGGCAAGCGGATAAGGGTTTCTTTCTAAATGGTCGCTGGTTGAAGATTCATGGGGTTTGTTTGCACCATGACTACGGAGCATTGGGAGCTGTGGAAAACAAGTCAGCTGCTGAGAGATGCTTGCGCCAGATGAAGGAAATGGGGGTCAATGCGATTCGAATCACCCATAATCCAGGCAGTAGCATCTTGCTGGATCTGTCTGCCAAAATGGGCTTACTCATCCAAGAAGAAGCCTTTGATACCTGGTATGGAGGCAAGAAAGAATATGACTATGGTCGCTTTTTTGAGGAAGAAGCGACTCATCCAGAAGCGAAAACAGGCGATTTCTGGTCAGATTATGATTTGCGCACCATGATTGAGCGTGGTAAGAACAATCCAGCGATTTTTATGTGGTCCTTGGGAAATGAAGTCAGTGAAGCAAATGGAGATGCTCATTCATTGAAGACGATCAAACGCTTGCTAGAAAGGGTTAAGGAGGTTGATGATAGCCGTTTTGTGACCATGGGAATGGATCAGTTCCGCTTTGGAGATGGGTCTGGAGGTCATGAAAAGATAGCCAATTTGCTGGATGTGGTGGGCTTGAATTACTCGGAAGACAATATTGACGGGATTCGCAAAAGACATCCCAAGTGGCGACTTTACGGGTCTGAAACCTCATCGGCTACAAGGACGCGTGATAGTTATTTTCGCCCAGCTAAGGAATGGGTTGGGGATAATCGCCGCGTGCGGAATTTTGAACAGTCAGACTATGGCAATGATCGGGTTCCTTGGGGGAAGACAGCGACGGCTTCTTGGACAGTAGATAGAAATCGGCTAGACTATGCGGGTCAGTTTATCTGGACAGGAGTGGATTATATCGGTGAGCCGACTCCTTGGCACAATCAAAACGACACGCCTGTAAAGAGTTCCTATTTTGGGATCGTGGACACGGCAGGGATTCCTAAAAATGACTATTACCTCTATCAAAGTCAGTGGTTGGACCTAGATCAGCATCCCATGGTTCATATCTTACCTCACTGGAATTGGGAAATCCACAAGAGTTATCAACAAGTTGTGGATAAGTATGGGGATATCCCTGTTCGAGTGTATTCAAATGCTGGTTCTGTAGAGCTATTTCTAAATGGAAAATCTCAAGGTAGGAAGAATTTTCAGGAAAAATGGACTTCAGATGGTAGAAAATACCAAGAGGGACAAGGTTCTGACCAACTCTATCTCGAATGGCGTTTGGCTTATCAACCGGGAGAATTGTGTGCTGTGGCTTATGACCGTCAAGGTCAGCTTGTGGCAGAAGATAGGGTGGTGACTGCAGGTAAGCCTGCTAAGATTGGGCTTCATGCCGAGAAAACAAAACTGGAGCCAGATGGGCAAGACCTCCTTTATCTCTATTTTGATGTATTGGACAAGGATGGAAATTGGGTGCCGACTGCTTCCAATCAGTTTCATTTTGAAATTGAAGGCCCTGCTCGTATTGTAGGTGTGGATAATGGTAGGCAGGCCAGTCGTGAACGTTACAAGGCTCAGAAAAATGGTCGGTTTAAGAGGAAAGCCTTCCATGGCAGAGGTGTCCTCTTAGTTCAGAGCTTGGAGCAGGTAGGTCAAGTGAGAGTAAAGGCCAGTGCCAGAGGTCTAGAGCCAGCAAGTTTTGATTTCCTAGTGGGAGAGGCTTTGGCTTGCCAACCATTGAAAACTAAGCGCTTATTTGAGATTCGAGTGGACAAGAAGGCAGGTTTACAAGAAGGGGATTCCCCAGCCATTGGACTTTATCCACAAACTGTGGATAACCCTGTGAACAAGGTGGGGAATAGTGAAGTGATTTGGGAGACGAGTGGTAGTGCCCAGGCCATTATTAAGCAGGGAGTGCTTCATTGCTTGTCTGCAGGCGACTTGGTTATCAGTGCTATTTATCAAGGGAAAACCTATCAAACTCATTTGCAGGTCACAGAAAATACCTCACTAGGGCAGGCAGTTTCTGTACGACCACTTCGCTTGTATACAGCTAAGGGAACTTATCCACAGCTGCCATCTTCAGTTTTGGTGGACTATGAGCTCGGGAGTGCAAAACGAGTCAAGGTTGTTTGGGAGGCAATATCCGAAGAAGATATGGCAAGCTTTCATGAGTTTACGGTATCTGGTCAGCTAGAGGGTTTGGATTTAAAGGCTTCTGCTCAGGTTTGTGTCCAAGGGATTTCCGCTATTGAACCTGAAAGGGTTTGGACGCTTGTCAAGGAAGTCCCACATTTACCAGACCGAGTCAAGCTAGTCTTATCAGATGGCAGACGAGATACAGCCAAGGTGACTTGGGATGAACTCGATCCTCAAATCTATACTCAGGTAGGAGAATGCGTTCTCACAGGGCAGGTAGCGGGCTGTGAGTTGCCAGCAATAGTCACCATTCATGTGACAGGTGCCAGTGTAGATGGGGAAGTTATTTCCAATCAGTGGACAGGGTCTAACCTGCCTCTGGTCTTTGCTTCTCACTCAGAGCCGAATCACCCAGCCTCATATCTCAATGACAAGGTCATTGCTCGGAAGAAATCGACAGCCAATACTTGGATTACCAAGTCAGAGCAAGCCAGCGTGGGCATGCTTTTTGGAGATGCAGGGATTTTAAAACCGCGATTTGTGGATAACGTGACCTTGTATTATGTTGAAAATCAAGAATACGTGGCGATGGAGCCTACTTTTATTGATTATTATGTAGGGAATGAGCCTAGCTTACCTCGAACTCCCAACCATTTGGATAAGGATTCCCTGCTCAAGCAAGAGGAGAATTGGCGCCCTGTATCAGCTATCCGAAAAGTTTCAAGCGACAAGGATGAAGAGCTTCGTTTTGAATTTGATAAGGTAGAGACTTATGCCCTTCGTCTTGGATTTGAAAACTTGACAAGCCCTCTAGCGTTAACAGAGTTGCAAGTACATGCCAAAAAAGTTAAGAAAAATGTAGATAGGAAATAGTATGGTAAGAGAAATAAAACCGCATGGGCCCTTGCCTAGTCAGGCCCAGCTAGCTTATTTAGAGGATGAACTAGCAGCCTTTATCCATTTTGGACCCAATACTTTTTATGATCAGGAATGGGGGACGGGTCAGGAGGATCCTGAACGCTTTAACCCGACAAGGTTAGATGCGCGTGAGTGGGTTCGCGTGCTCAAGGAAACGGGCTTTAAAAAGTTGATTTTGGTGGTCAAGCACCACGACGGCTTTGTCCTCTATCCGACAGCTCATACAGATTATTCGGTCAAGAGCAGTCCTTGGAGGAATGGAGAGGGGGACTTACTCCTTGAAGTATCCCAAGCTGCCACAGAGTTTGATATGGATATGGGGGTCTACCTATCGCCGTGGGACGCCCACAGTCCCCTCTATCATGTGGACCGAGAAGCGGACTATAATTCCTATTATCTGGCTCAGCTGAAGGAGATTTTATCAAATCCTGCCTATGGAAATGGAGGGAAATTTGCTGAGGTCTGGATGGATGGTGCCAGAGGAGAGGGCGCTCAAAAGGTCAATTATGAATTTGAAAAATGGTTTGAAACCATTCGTGACCTGCAGGGAGATTGCTTAATTTTTTCAACAGAAGGCACCAGTATCCGCTGGATTGGCAATGAACGAGGGTATGCAGGTGATCCACTGTGGCAAAAGGTGAATCCTGATAAACTAGGAACAGAAGCAGAGCTGGACTATCTTCAGCACGGAGATCCCTCGGGTACGATTTTTTCAATTGGAGAGGCAGATGTCTCTATTCGGCCGGGTTGGTTTTACCATGAAGGGCAGGATCCTAAGTCTCTTGAGGAGTTGGTCGAAATCTATTTTCACTCAGTGGGGAGAGGAACCCCGCTCCTACTTAATATTCCGCCGAATCAAGCTGGGCTATTTGATGCAAAGGATATTGAACGCCTCTATGAATTTGCGACCTATCGCAATGAGCTCTATAAAGAAGATTTGGCTCTGGGAGCTAAGGTATCTGGTCCTGCTCTTTCCGCAGACTTTGCCTGTCACCATTTGACAGATGGCCTTAAGACCAGCTCTTGGGCAAGCGATGCAGGCTTGCCAATCCAGTTAGAACTCGACTTAGGATCACCTAAAACTTTTGATGTGATTGAGTTAAGAGAAGATTTGAAGCTAGGGCAACGAATCGCTGCTTTTCATGTGCAAGTAGAGGTGGATGGCGTCTGGCAAGAATTTGGTAAGGGCTTTACAGTTGGTTATAAGCGTCTCTTGCGAGGTTCGCTAGTAGAGGCACAGAAGGTGCGCGTGATGATTACCGAGGTACAATCTATGCCTGTATTGACCAAGATTTCACTCTATAAGACTCCGAGGTTATCACAAACAGTAGCTGTTCAGGGGTTAGCTTTTGCAGAAAAAAGTCTAGCTGTGACAAAGGGAGAGACTCTTCATTTTAGGATTGAACGTAGCGAAAGTAATACTCCTTTGGAGGCTAAGATTTCGATTCAACCAGGGACAGGTGTCCATGGTGTCGCCTATCAGGACGAGATTCAAATCCTTCAATTCCAAGCAGGGGAATGCAAAAAAGATTTGCATCTACCAACCCTGTATTTTGCTGCTGATAAGACCTTGGATTTCTATCTCAATTTGACTGTTGATGGACAGTTGATTGATCAAGCTCATATTTTAGTTGAAACGAGATAAAATATCTTCACAATTCATTTCCTTTCCGAATAAATAGATAGAACCATCGAATCTAGCAAAATTGGATTTAAAAATATGGTATAATAGAAGGAGGAAATGGATGACTTTAAGACATCCGGGCATCAGCCCAACCAATGATTTGGTAGCTAAGAAGATTTTTAGCAATCCAGAAATCACTTGTCAATTTATTCGCGATATGTTGGATTTACCTGCAAAAAATGTAACCATTTTGGAGGGAAGCAATATTCATGTACTACCTTCCATGCCGTACTCGGCGCAGGATTTCTATACTAGTATTGATGTCTTGGCGGAGTTGGATAATGGAACTCAAGTAATCATTGAGATTCAGGTGCATCATCAGAATTTTTTCATTAATCGTTTGTGGGCCTATTTGTGTAGTCAGGTCAATCAAAACCTAGAAAAAATTAGGCAACGTGAACGCAATACTCACCAGAGCTACAAGCACATCGCACCAGTATACGCCATTGCAATTGTGGATAGTAATTATTTCCAAGATGATTTGGCTTTTCATAGCTTTAGCATGAGAGAGGATACGACAGGTGAAGTTTTAACCATCACAAACAATGGACAAGAAAACCATCTAGTCAAGATGGCATTCTTGGAACTAAAAAAATACAGAGAAACCAGCAAAGATGAGGTTCGCAAGCCGTGGTTGGAGTTTTTCGGGAATAAACCCTTTACCCAGCAACCCGAGCGAGCTATTAGCCAGGCAGACCAACTGCTGGACTATAAGAGCTGGTCCGAGGAGGACAGGAAAATGTTTAGCCAACTACGTATGCGAGAAGAACAAGCCTTGTTAGCGCAGGACTATGCCTTGGAACAAGCTGAAGAAAAAGGATTAGAACGTGGGCGAGCTGAGGGTCTTGAACGAGGACGAGCAGAGGGAGTTGAACAAGGTCTAGAGCGTGGGAAAGTTGAAGGAAGGGAAGAAGGGAAACTTTTTGCATTTCTGGATATGGTACGCCAACATGTTCTAACTTCTGAATTTGCGAGTGAGCAATTAGGCATGAGCGCCACTGAGTTTGAAGAACTATTGAAAGACCATCAGCCAGGCAGATCAACTGCTAGACTACAAGAGCTGGTCCGAGGAGGACAGGAAGATGTTTAGTCAACTACGTATGTGAGAAGAACAAGCCATGTTAGCACAGGACTATGCCTTGGAAAGAGCCGAAGAAAAAGGGGTAGAACGTGGTAGAGCAGAAGGTATTGAACAAGGATTTGAACGAGGACGAGCAGAGGGTATCGAAGAGGGATTAAAAGTAGGTTTAGTAAATCTCGTTCGCCAAGTTCTCTTGCCTTCTGAAGTTGCAAGTCAGCAGTTAGGCATGACTGTCGCTGAGTTTGAGGCCTTGTTGTAAAATATAAATGAACATGTTATCGAACTAGATAGCATGTTTTGTTTTAGTCATTCTTCCGAACGATTTCTTTTTTATGGAGAAGAATATCTATTTTCATATATCAAACTTATTTATTTTAATAAATTTGAAAAATATATCCGCTGTTTTTCTGAACTGACCTAAATTTTTATATAAGATTGATTGGATAACATCATATATATTTATTTAAAAAAAGTAGAAAAAATGCAACTGAAAATTTTCTGAAAATTACCTACTTTCCCAAAACGCTTTTTTTTTTTTTGTAGAAATTCAAAGTCAAATGACTTGCATATATATTAAAAATAAAGTAGAATAGATAAGGTAATCATTCACGTTGGTAAAATCATTAGCCGTTACTTTCAGAAGCGGCTAATTTCGCGTGAATTTTTAAATTATACTTTTATAAAGGAGCCAATAATGGAAAACAAAAACTCTATGAGTCGTGTTGAGCGTTTGCACCGTGAAAAGGTGACTCGCTACTCTATTCGTAAATACAGCTTTGGTGCAGCTAGTGTAGCAGTTGCTGCTCTTTTCATGTTCTTAGGTAATGGGGCTGTATCGGCTGATATGACTGCTGTTCAAGCGCAAGACGAATCAGAACTTAAGGTTAAATCTAATAATGAAAATACTGAACTTCCTCAGGTCGACAAGGAGGTTACACAACCTGCAGAAAGCACTTCAGTAGCACAACCAATTGCAGAAGAGTCTACTGCTAAGCCAGCAGAGCCCGCAACTCCAGCTTTAGACAAAACGCAACTTGAAAGCTACATTAAAGAAATCGAAGCAAAACTTGCTAACGGTTCTTATGCTAATAAAACAGATGAATCTGTTGCAGTATTAAAAGCTGAACTAGAAACTGCAAAAACTACATTAGTGAATGCAACAAGTCAAGACGAGCTTACAAAAGCTTACAACAAACTTGTCACTACAGCTAACACTAAACTAAAAAACAAACCTGTAGAGAAAAAAGAAACTCCAGCAGTAGATACTACTAACGGAAAAGAAACTGTAGGTAAAACAGCAGAAAATACAGAAAAGAAATCTGATTCTAACTCTATCGAAAACACAGGTTCTAATGATCCACGTAACGGAAAAGAGATGGATAAAGACAATGCGTTACGTACAGAAACTGCAAAAACTGTAGATAATATTACATATACTACCGAGTTTTCGAATGATGCTACAAAAGAAATCTATGTTTATAACAAAGAAGAAGCTGATGTTAAATTTAAGATTGAGTCATCAACAAATAAAGTGACTTACGTTGAAATAACAAGAGGTTCTAATCAGAAATTTACTGCTGTAAATGATACAACAGTAACAGATGGATATGGATATAATTTCGATAAAATTAGTACAGAAACAGATACACCATTAACTGTAAGAATGACAGGTCAACCGAATGACACTATCATGGGTAATAAAAAATTCTATACAAAGACTGAAGATCAAAACTTTGCTATGGGTGAGCGTTACCTTCGTGTAACAGCAAAAGATGGTTCGACAATGTCAGCCGCAGGTAGTGGTGTAAATGCAGATGGATACTTCAAGATTGTTCTTAAATCTCAAACATACAAATACAATATTCAAGAACCGGCATCTAACGGAGAAAAAATTGGTGTTTCGAATATTGATAGCTTAACTGAAGCAGACATTGCTAAAATTAAAGCTCAGATTAAAATTGAACATTCTAAAACAAGCACAGATGCAAGATTAGAATCTAAAAAAGGACAACTTGTAGACAATCAAAACTCAATAGTGAAAAGTATTGACGTTGATACTACAAGTAAAAAAGTAGTAGTAACATATACTGATGATTCAACAGATGAAACTCCACTTTCAAATATTGCACGTACAAACGTTGCTCCAACGGTATCAATTCCATACTCAGTAGATGGTAAAAAAGATGTTTACGTATATGCGAACGAAGATATCGATATCGACATTAAATTTAATGATGATTCTGGGAAAGTCAAATCGGCAACTTTATTACAAGGTGGAAGTAGAACTTTACCACCAGTAGCTGCTTCTAATCCGAATGTTATCAACAATGAATTTAATACAACTTTCACAAAAATAGATAGTGAAACAGCGACACCTGCAAGTATTAAAATCACTGGTAAGCTTACTAAAGAAACTCCAGGACTAGATGCAAGTAAATTCCCTACAGACGAAAAAGGTGAGTATCCGATTATTACTCGTTATGCAACAGCTACTGATACAGATGATGCTAGTATTGTCAATGTAGCAAATGGAAGTTCTTATAATACAGATCCAGGTGGATTCAGAGTTGTCCTAAAAGCACAAGCTAAGAAATATGATATCGTTACGCCAACAGAAGAAGAGAAAGTGGCGGTAGCTAATCCAGAAGCAGTAACTGACGAAGAATTTGCAAAAATCAAAGCGAAATTAGAATATTCTAGAACGAATGAAGATAAAAATCTAGAATCTAAACGTGGCGAAGCAGTAGACAATACGGATAACAAAATTGCTACAATTACTAAAGATGGTAACAATATCGTAGCGACATATACAGATGGATCTAAAGATACAAGACCATTATCAGACTTCACTAAACTAGATAAACAACCTGCGATTAATGCAGTAAATACAGCAGCAACTGAGAAAATTGCAGCAATTAATGCTACTCCAAACGCTACTGATGAAGAAAAAGCAGCAGCAATTGCAAAAGTAAATGCAGACAAAGAGAAAGCATTAACAGCAATCAATGATGCTACGACAAAAGATGCATTAGACCAAGCGCAAAATAACGGTACAACTGCAATCGCAAATGATAACCCAGTAGTAGCTAAGAAAGCAGCAGCTAAAGCAGAGGTAGAAGCAGCACGTAAGGCTAAAGAAGACGCAATTAAAGCAAATCCAAACTTATCAGAAGCTGAAAAAACAGCAGCAATTGCTAAAGTTAATGAAGCAGCAACAGCAGCAACAGCGAAAATTGATGCTGCTACAACAGATACAGCAGTAGATACAGCTAAAACAGAAGCGACTACAGCAATTGGTGAAGTTAATCCAGTAGCAAAAGAAAATGCTAAAGAAGCAATTGCAAATGCATTAACAGCTAAAAATTCTGAAATCGACAAACGTACCGATTTAACAGATGCTGAGAAAACAGCAGCAAAAGCTGAAGCTCAAAAATTAGCAGATGCTGAATTAGCTAAAATCAACGCTCAACCTGATAATGCAGAAACTGCAGACGCAGCAACTGCAGCACAAAAAATCGTTGATGGTGCTGAAGATAAAGGTGTTGGTGATGTAACATCTGTAAACCCAGTAGCCAAAGAAGCAGCTAAAAAAGCAGTAGCGGATGAATTAGCTAAGAAAGAAGAGCAAATCGACGCTCGTACTGATTTAACAACAGAAGAGAAAGCAGCAGCTAAAGAAGAAGCAAAAGCTAAAGCGAAAGAAGCAACAGATGCAATTGATGCACAACCAGACAACGCAGATACACCAGAAAAAGCAGCTGAAGCTCAAAAAGCAGTAGATACAGCTAAGAAAACAGGTGTAGATGAGGTTGCAGCTGTAAATCCAGAAGCAGTAACTAAACCAGCAGCCAAGAAAGCAATCGATGATAAATTAGCTGAGCAATTGAAAGCAATTGAAAACACTCCAGATGCAACAGATGATGAGAAGAAAGTTGTAGCAGATGCGGCTAAAGCTCTAGCTGAAGAAGCTAAGAAAGAAATCGATAAAGCTGGAACAGATGCTGAAGTTAAAAAACTTCAAGAAGAAGCTGAAAAAGAAATCGAAAAATCTGTACCAGTTGTAGAAGATAAACCAAACGCTCGTAAAGCAATTGATGACGAAGCAACAGCTAAAAAAGCAGCAATCGATGCTCGTGACGACTTGACTCCTAAAGCTAAAGAAGATCTTAAAGCTCAAGTAGATAAGATTGCAGAACAAGCTAAAAAATCTGTAGATGCAGCGAAAACAGCAGAAGCTGTTAATGGAATTGAAGAGTCAGATAAAGCGGCTATTAAAGCTGTAGGTGAAGTGAATATTCCGGCTGATAAAGTTCTTGTAAATGATCCAAGTGCTTTGACAGATGCTGAAAAAGCTAAGGTGTTAGAAGCTGTTAAGAAAGTAAATCCAGATGCTAAAGAAATCACTCAAGATGCAGATGGAAATGTTACTGTTACAACTCCAGATGGTCACCAAGAAATCATCACTCCTGAGCAAGTAGTGAAAACTGCTGATACAGCAAATGATCCAAAAGCAGGAAACGACGTAGTTAAACCAGCTGATAAAGTAGTCGTAAATGATCCAGCTAAGTTGACAGATGCTGAGAAGGAGAAAATTAAAGCAGCAGTTGAAGCTGTAAATCCAAATTCAATTGTAGTAGTTGATGACAAAGGAAATGCTAAAGTTTCAACTCCAGATGGTCAAACACAAGTTATTCCTGTAGAAGACTTAGTACGTACTGTTGAAGATACTAAGAAACCAAATGCAGGTAACGATATCGTTAAACCAGCGGACAAAACTGTAGTTGCTAACCCAGATAAACTTACAGACGCTGAGAAGAAAGCGATTGAAGATAAGGTTAAAGCAGTCAACCCAGGTTCAACTGTAGTAGTAGACGATAAAGGAAACGCAACAGTAACAACACCAGAAGGAAAAACAGCGGTAATTCCAGCAACAGACTTAGTTAAATCACCAGAAGCTGCGACTAAACCAAAAGCAGGAAACGACATCGTTAAACCAGCAGATAAAACTGCAGTAACAAACCCAGAAAAACTTACAGATGCTGAGAAGAAAGCAATCGAAGACAAAGTTAAAGCAGTCAACCCAGGTTCAACTGTAGTAGTAGACGACAAAGGAAACGCAACAGTAACAACACCAGAAGGTAAGACAGCAGTAATTCCAGCAACAGACTTAGTTAAATCACCAGAAGCTGCAACTAAACCAAAAGCAGGAAACGACATCGTTAAACCAGCAGACAAAACTGCAGTAACAAACCCAGAAAAA
>NZ_JAPVZK010000003.1:0-111159 GCF_041432345.1 Streptococcus sp. 27098_8_103 | reverse complement strand
AACCGCGATTTTTTTGTTACAAGTTCATCTTCAAAGTTCTTGATTTTGAGTAAATCTAATACTCAATAAAAATCAAAGAGCAAACTAGGAAGCTAGCCCCAGGTTGCTCAAAGCACCGCTTTGAGGTTGTAAATAAAGCTGACGTGTTTGGAGAGATTTTCGAAGAGTATAAAAACAAAGTTTACCCAACTGATCCTTCCATTTCATAGCTAATCAAACGGTTCAGCTCAACAGCATATTCCATTGGAAGCTCTTTTGTAAATGGCTCTACAAATCCCATAACAATCATCTCAGTTGCTTCAGATTCTGATAATCCACGGCTCATGAGGTAATATAGTTGCTCTTCTGAAATCTTAGATACCTTAGCTTCGTGTTCTAAAGCGACTTGTGAGTTGTGAATTTCATTAAAAGGAATGGTATCTGATGCTGATAAGTCATCCATGATAATAGTATCACACTCAATGTGAGAAACAGATTTCTTAGAGTTTTTGTTAAAGGTTACTTGTCCACGGTAGTCAACCTTCCCTCCGCCTTTAGCGATGGATTTAGACACAATAGACGAGCTTGTATGTGGAGCGTTGTGGATCATCTTAGCTCCAGTATCCTGGTGTTGCCCTGCATTAGCAAAGGCAATAGAAAGCATGGTACCACGCGCTCCCTCACCATCTAGGTAAACAGATGGGTATTTCATGGTTGTTTTGGCACCCAAGTTTCCATCAATCCACTCAACCGTCGCATCTTTCAAGGCTTTAGCACGTTTCGTTACCAAGTTATAGACGTTATCAGACCAGTTTTGGATAGTCGTATAACGCATATAAGCTCCGTCTAAGGCAAAGATTTCTACGATGGCAGCATGCAAGCTGTTACTTGAATAAGTTGGCGCTGTACATCCTTCTACATAATGGACACTTGCCCCCTCATCAACGATAATCAAGGTACGTTCAAACTGACCAGTATTTTCGTTGTTGATACGGAAGTAAGTTTGAAGTGGAATATCCACTTTGACCCCTTTTGGTACGTAGATAAAGGTTCCACCTGACCATACTGCTGAGTTAAGGGCAGCCAACTTGTTATCTGTCGGCGGTACCAACTTCGCAAAGTATTGTTTAAACAAGTCTGGGTATTCCTTGAGGGCAGAATCCGTATCTGTAAAGATAATCCCCAATTTCTGGAACTCTTCCTTCATATTATGGTAAACCACTTCTGACTCGTACTGGGCAGAGGCACCAGCTAGATAAGCACGCTCAGCTTCTGGAATCCCAATACGTTCAAAGGTTTCTTTAATCTTTTCAGGAACATCATCCCAAGAACGGGCTGGTTTATCAGATGGTTTTTGGTAGTAGATCAAGTCATCAAAATCAATCTCTGACAAGTCTGCTCCCCAAGTTTGCATGGGCATTTTTTTAAATGTTTCGTAAGACTTCAAACGGAACTCTAACATCCACTCAGGTTCTCCCTTTGCAGCTGATAGTTCACGAATGACATCTTCATTCAATCCTTTTCCTGTCGATAGGACAGGCTTTACATCATCATGGAAACCAAATTTATATTCACCAAGGTCAATTGGTTTTGGTTCTACTCTTTCTTCAGCCATAATATCCTTTCTTTCTTCATTTCTAATGATTCATAAGACAAAAGAAACTTGTCTTACTGATTTTCTTGATTTTCAATTGTTTTCTTCAGGGCGTTCCAAGCTAGGGTTGCACACTTGATTCGTTGAGGAAATTTGGCAACGCCTGATAAGAAAGCTGCATCTCCAAGTTGGTCTTGACGCTCATCTTTTTGCCCTTGAACCATTTCAGAAAAAATTGTCGCAAGTTCTAAAATTTCTTCTTTGGTTTTTCCTAAAACTGCATCCGTCATCATACTAGCAGATGCTGTAGAGATGGTGCAACCTGAGTTTAGAAAAGCGATATCCTCCAAACGATCCTCTGCATCAAACTTGACAGAGAGATTGATGACATCTCCACAGGTCGGATTATTGAGACTGATTTGTTCAGCTTCTTCTAACTTCCCTTGGTGATGTGGATTTTTCGAATGGTCCGCTACCACTGCCATATAAAGGCTATCTAGTTTAGAAAGTGCCATTGAAAAACTCCTTTGTCTTTTGTAAGGCATCGACTAGCTTATCGCAATCTGCCTTGGTATTGTAGATATAAAAACTTGCACGAGCTGTGGCTGGAACATCCAAATACTGGAGCAAGGGTTGCGCACAGTGGTGACCTGCTCGAACAGCCACTCCTTCATAATCCAAAG
Organism: Streptococcus sp. 27098_8_103; assembly: GCF_041432345.1. Lineage (GTDB taxonomy): Bacteria > Bacillota > Bacilli > Lactobacillales > Streptococcaceae > Streptococcus > Streptococcus mitis_BV. Next base: position 108,903 of record NZ_JAPVZK010000003.1, on the reverse strand, counting down.
CAGTCGCAAGGTCGTGAGGATGAAGGTCACCTAGGTTAAAGGCAATGACACCTGAACGTTGAGCCAAGTCCTGCGAACCATAAATGGTCAATCCTTCAATCGCCTTCAGTTTTGGATAGACGTATGCGATTAATTCCTGTTCATGAGCTTCAATGGCATCCATACCAATCTTTTCCAGATAATCCACTGCCGCAGCAAGTCCAATTGCACCTGCCATATTAGGAGTTCCAGCCTCAAATTTCCAAGGCAATTCCTTCCAACTAGCAGATTGCTCATAGACAAAATCAATCATCTCACCACCAAATTCTACTGGTGACATTTGTTCCAGATACTTTTCTTTACCATAAAGAACACCAATACCAGTTGGACCAGCCATCTTATGACCTGAAAAGGCAAAGAAGTCCACATCCAAGTCCCGGACATCGATCTTCATATGAGGAGTAGATTGAGCACCATCCACCACCATGATGGCTCCAACTTGATGGGCCAATTGAGTGATTTCTTTGATAGGATTAACCACACCAAGAACATTGGAGGCGTGAGCTAGCGAAACAAACTTGACCTTGTCAGTCAATTTAGTTCGCAAATCATCCATATCCAGAGCTCCGTCCTTGAGATAAACATAGACAAGCTCTGCTCCAGTCTTGCGACAGGCCTCCTGCCAAGGAATGATGTTGGAATGATGTTCCATGACAGAAATCAAAACCTGGTCTCCCTCAGTCAAGACTTCCTCTGCAAAGTGTGCCACCCAGTTCAGACTGGTTGTCGTTCCTCTGGTAAAGAGAACTTCCTTTGTAGACCCTGCATTGATAAACTCACCAATAGTTTCACGAGCGGCTTCATAAGAAGCTGTCGCTCTTTCTGCCAAGGTATGAACGCCACGATGAACATTGGCATTGTCGTTCTCATAGTAGCGGTTAATCGTCTCCAGAACTGCTAGTGGTTTTTGTGTCGTCGCAGCATTGTCCAAATAAACCAATGGTTCATCATTAACAATCTGGTCTAAAATTGGAAAATCCTTGCGAATCACTTCTACATCTAACATAGGCTACCCCTTAGCGTTTTGACAATTTTTCTTCGATAGTCGCAATCATTTCATCACGAACTTCCTTGACTGGAATCTCAACGATAACGGAGCCAAGGAAACCACGAACAACCAAACGTTCTGCAGTTGCCTTATCTAAACCACGGCTCATGAGGTAGTACATGTCTTCTGGATCTACCTGACCGATAGAAGCCGCATGTCCTGCAGTTACGTCATTTTCATCAATCAAAAGAATTGGGTTGGCATCTGAACGTGCTTGGTCTGAAAGCATAAGAACACGGCTCTCTTGTTGGGCATCTGCTCCCTTGGCACCCTTGATAATGTGGCCAATACCATTGAAGGTCAAGGTTGCTTTTTCAAGAATAACCCCATGTTGTAGGATATTTCCGATTGAGTTGCAACCATAGTTAGTCACTCGCGTATCAATCCCTTGAACCTGACGACCACTTGAAAGAGCTACAACCTTGAGATCTGCATGGCTACCATTTCCAATCAAGTCGCTATCAAAGTCCGCAACGACGTTCCCTTCGTTCATGACACCGATTGCCCAGTCAATGCTTGCATCGTTGCCTAATTTACCACGACGGCTAATGTAAGCAGTGACGTTTTCACCTAGACGGTCAATCGCAGCAAACTTCACTTGCGCACCAGAACGTGCAATTACTTCTACTGTGATATTAGCAGTTGCTTTGGCACTTCCTTCACCGCGTGATTCTAAACGTTCCAGATAACTAATCTTAGAATTTTTACCAGCGATAATCATAATATGCTTGTTAAACGGCACATCACTATCGCTGTCTTGATAGAAAATTCCTTCGATTGGTTCTTTAATCTCAACATTATCAGGAATGTAGAGAACAGCACCACTATTGAAATAAGCTGTATGGTAGGCTGCCAACTTGTCATCGTCATATTTAACAGATGACATGAAGAATTCTTCGATCAGCTCTGGAATTTCTTCTAAAGCTGAGTGGAAGTCTGTAAAGACGACACCCTGTTCAGCCAACTCAACTGGAATTTGCTCAAAAACAGTTTGAGTTCCTACTTGCACCAATTTCAAGTGATTATCTAGAGCTGTGAAATCTGGAACATTTGCTGATGGCTCACTTTCTGTAATCGTTCCATCACCCAGATTCCAACGGTGGAATTTGACACGCTCAATAACTGGTAATTCCAAAGTCTCAATCTTGTCAAAAGCTTTTTGACGGAGATCAGCCAACCAGCTTGGTTCAGCGTGCATTTCTGAAAAAAGTTTAATATTTTCTTTAGTCATTTACTTCTCCTAAAAGATACGAGGGAATTACAATTCTTCCTTGTAGTCGTAGCCAAGTTCTTCAGCTAGTTTTGCGTATCCTTCACGCTCCAAACGCGCAGCCAATTCTGGACCACCAGAAAGGACAACACGACCTTCCATCATCACATGTACCACATCAGGTGTGATGTAGTTCAAAAGACGTTGGTAGTGAGTGATAATCATAGCACCAAAGCCTTCACCACGCATGGCATTAACACCTTTAGAAACAACTTTAAGGGCATCAATATCAAGACCAGAGTCAATCTCATCCAAAAGGGCAAAAGTTGGTTCCAACATCAAAAGTTGAAGAATCTCATTACGTTTTTTCTCACCACCAGAGAAACCTTCGTTGAGGTAACGCTCAGCCATTTCTTCTTTCATGTTGAGCAATTCCATCTTCTCATCCAATTTAGTGATAAACTCACGAACTGAAATCTTTTCATCATCTTCTTTACCAGCATTCATAGCTGCACGAAGAAACTCAGCGTTAGTAATACCAGGAATTTCTGATGGGTATTGCATAGCAAGGAAAAGTCCCATACGCGCACGCTCGTCAACTTCCAACTCAAGGATGTTTACGCCATCAAACAAGACTTCACCTTTGGTAACTTCATAGTTTGGATTTCCCATGATAGCGGCAGAAAGAGTCGACTTACCAGTACCATTTGGTCCCATGATAGCAGCGATTTCTCCTGTTTTCAGGGTCAGGTTAACCCCTTTTAAAATTTCTTTTCCTTCAATCTCAACGTGAAGATCTTTGATCTCTAATACTGACATGATAGTTCCTTTCTTTTTCAAGACCTTTACAGTTCTTACTGGAAACATACTTGATTTCCCTAGAAAATACGGTAAAAGGTCAATAAATATACTTTTATAGTATAACAAAAAAAAGCCTAAAAGGCTTTGATTTTGTCTAGAAGCTGAGGACTAGTCTTTTCCTTTTAAATGCTGGTCAATGACGTCTACAATCTTGCCCATCAAGTAACTAACTCGGAAATTTCTAAAAAGCAAAATGGCCCAAAAGGCTGCCATAATATAACGACCAGTCATCCAAGCTTCATTGAAAAAATAGGTCTCAGCAGCTGTAAACAGCGCGATGATAATAAATTGTTGTCTATTCATAAACTTATTGTATCATGAAATCTTTCTTTAGTCTTCCTCTACCTTCACTTTATCAGCCAAAAATTCAAATCCTTCTGGAATCAGACTTTCTTCTGCTTCTTTTTCAGTTTGAGAAGATTTTGCTTTGACTGAAAAGGCTGCGCGAACTTCTTTCCATTCCTCCATGGAAATAGCTAAAATCTCAGGTGAAAAACCTGCTGCCTGACTGAGGATGTTACCAAACATAGTGTTGAGATTGTCTCGTTTCATGGTTTGACCAGCATTGAAGTTAGACTCAAAAGCAAGAATAGCATGGTGTTCATTGGCCGCAACCGGTTGAGAACCAACTAGCAGAGCCTTATCAGGACCTCCAAGACTTTCAATCACCTCTCCCCAGGCATTCTGCAAGCGAATCAGATTTTGACGTGCTAAATCAGGATTTTCGACGGCCTCTTGTAAAATAGATTGCACTTTATTGCGATCCACACGATAGCCTGTCTTGCCTGCTGCTGGTCGACTAGGAGCTGGATTTGTTGGCTTGGCTACGGTTCCCACATTTGCGAGTTCTTGTTTAAGACGCGAAACTTCCTGTCTCAATGCAGAAATTTCATGTTCAACTGCACCAGAAAAAGCTGGTTCAAGCTTAATCTCTGCCAAACGGATAGTCATCATCTCAGCATAAATCTTGGGCTGCAAACTAGACTTAATATCTGCTAAACTAACTGTCGCCAAGCGAATCATTTCAAACAGATTTTCTTGAGGAAGTGCCAAATTTTCTACAAAGACTGGACTATGATGAGTGTTTTCTCCACCTGTTTGAACAATTAACAAGTCTCTTAAATAGTGCAAAAGATCGGTCACAAAACGAGTCATGCTCTTACCATTCTCAAAGAGAAGATTTAAGCAAGCTAAGGCTTTAGGAACATCCTGCTGAGATAAGGCAGCCACATAATCATCCAAGGCTGACAGACTAATAGTTCCTGTAACTTCTTCAGAGATGGCAGTCGTCAACTCGTTTCCCTGTGTCAAACTCAGGGCTTGATCTAAAATAGACAAGGCATCTCGCATTCCACCTTCAGCCCGTCTGGCAATGATTTCCACAGCCTCTGGTTCAGAACTGATATTTTCTTTTTCTAAGATATAGCGGATATGTTCCTTAATATCCTGTGTCTTAATCGATTTAAATTCAAAACGTTGCACACGGGATAAAATCGTAGCAGGTATCTTGTGCAATTCAGTAGTAGCTAAAATAAAGACCACATTCTGTGTTGGCTCTTCCAGCGTCTTGAGAAGAGCATTAAAAGCCCCTGTAGACAGCATATGAACCTCATCTATGATATAAACCTTATAACGGGCAAGACTAGGGGCGTAGGTAGATTTATCACGAATTTCACGGATTTCATCGACCCCATTATTAGAAGCTGCATCCATTTCGATGACATCTTCTAAACTACCATCCGTCACTGCCTGACAAATATAGCAGTTATTACATGGTTCACCACCCACTTGATTTGGACAGTTCATAGCTTTGGCAAAAATCTTAGCTACACTGGTTTTTCCCGTTCCACGTGGACCAGAAAAAAGATAAGCATGACTTATTTTCTCTTGCTCTACTGCTTGTTTAAGAGTCTTAGCTACAACTTCTTGACCAACCAACTGGGAGAAGTTTTGACTTCTATATTTTCGATAAAGTGCTTGATACATTAGGCTTTCTCCCCAAACATTGTAAAGTCCCATTCTGTCTTTTCAAGCAAAATAGCGACAAATTGTTCCAAATAATCTCGATCCATAGCATCATAATCATCAATCTCTGAAGAATCAAGATCTAGAACTCCAAGTAATTGACCATTCTTAACCATCGGAACAACAATTTCACTTTTAGCGCTACTATCACAAGAAATATAGTTGGGATAAGTCGTTACATCTCCAACAAGAACAGTTTCCTGAAAATGAGCTGCCTCACCACAAACCCCCTTGCCTAGTGCAATACGGATGCAGGAAACACCGCCTTGGAAGGGACCTAAAACCAATTCCTTTCCATCAAACAAATAAAAGCCTGCAAATACAGTATGGGAAAAGCGTGATTTTAGAAGAGCACTGGCGTTGGAAAGATTAGCCAAAACATTGGTTTCACCTTCCAATAAAAAAGATAGCTCTTCATTTAACATTTGATAACGTGATTGTTTTTCTGATTCTAACATAGGACTATTATATCAAAAAAGGCTTATAGACAAAAGAAAAATCCCTTGTTTAGAAAACAAAGGATTTTGTGAATTTTCAATTTGATTAAAGTTCGATATCACCGAACAAGTCAGCCATTGAGAATCCTGTTTGTGTTTCTGGAAGTTCGAAATCACGTTTTTCTTGACGTTTTGGACGACGTGGACGAGCAGCACGTTTTTCTTCTTTTTGTCCTTCTTCTTGAGCTGGACGCTCTTCAAGAGCTTTGATAGAAAGTGATACGCGCTCTGCATCTGCGTTAACTTCAAGAACTTTAACTTTAACTTCTTGACCAACTTTAAGAGCTTCTTTTGGATTTTCAATACGTTTGTGTGAAATTTGTGATACGTGAACAAGTCCATCGATACCTGGCAATACTTCAACAAATGCACCGAAGTCAGTCAAACGTTTAACTGTTCCTTCTACTACATCACCTTTAGCCAATTTTTGCTCAACGCCATCCCATGGTCCAGGTGTTGTTGCTTTAAGTGAAAGTGAGACACGTCCTTCTTCTTCGTTAAGATCAAGGATTTTAACTTCAATTTCTTCACCAACAGTTACAACTGATTTTGGTGATACGTTACGTTCGTGTGACAATTCAGTCAAGTGAACCAATCCGTCAACACCACCAAGGTCGATGAAAGCACCAAAACTTGTGATACGTGCAACTTTACCAGTTACTACATCACCAACAGCCAATTTACCGAATACTTCAGCGCGAGCTGCTGCTGTAGCTGCTTCAACAACTTCACGACGTGAAAGGATGAAGCGGTTTTCTTTAGCGTCAACTTCTTTGATTTTAGCATCAAATTCTTGACCTACAAAACGCTCAGTGTTACGTACGAAACGAGTATCCAACATTGAAGCTGGGATAAATCCACGAACACCTTCAAATTCTACTGAAAGTCCACCTTTAACGGCACGAGTTCCTTTAACAGTAACAACTTCTTCTTCGCGACCAACAAGTTTGTCCCATGCTTTGCGAGCTTCAAGGCGTTTTTTAGATACAAGGTATGTAACTGTATCAGTATCTTTACCAACTACTTGACGAAGTACAAGAACATCCAATACTTCTCCTACTTTAACAAAGTCATTGATATCTGCATCGCGATCGTTTGTCAATTCGCGAAGAGTCAAGACACCTTCAACACCAGTTCCAGAGATTGCAACGTTAGCTTGAGTCGCATCAACTGTCAATACTTCAGCACTAACAACATCACCAGTCTCAACTTGGCTAACGCTATTTAGCAAATCTTCAAATTCGTTCATCTAAAAAATCCTCCAACAATCAAGTTTTTCTTAAACTTGACATACTTATAATTTTTTTCCTAAGCACCCGCAAGGACATGTTCATATCGTTCACGTCTTTCAATTATAAAAATAAAATACCCTAAGATATTTTGCTTTTTATCTTGATCATTACCTAAGAACTGGGGTAGCTGGATTCGAACCAACGCATGAGGGAGTCAAAGTCCCTTGCCTTACCGCTTGGCTATACCCCATTGATGAAATGGAGAGAGAGGGATTCGAACCCCCGAACCCGAAGGAGCGGATTTACAGTCCGCCGCGTTTAGCCTCTTCGCTATCTCTCCTACAATCAACATGGACTATTATATCATGAAAATTTCAAAAAAACAAGACTTATTTTGCTAAATTATAATTTTCAATCAAAATTTCCACAGCTTTTTCCAATTTTTTATAAAAACTATCGACATTCCCATTCTTTATGATGGCAAATTGTCCATCTAATTCGGCAATTTCTCCGATAACTTTTTTACCAATGGTCAAGGTATAGCCTTCAAAACTGTCTTTTCCTACATTAACCTTGGCATCTGCTACTTGAATTTCAATTTTTTTATCTTTCTTACTCATTTCATACCTCTCTTCACTTTTTCTATTTTACAAGAAAATCCTAAAACTAGCAAGAAAAAACTCTATATCAGGCTTGTCTGATATAGAATTTTATGCTTTATTTAATGTGTTTTTCTAGTTCTTTTTGGTACTTACCATTTGATTCCAATTTTTCTTTTTGCCATTTTTTCAGTGCTTCTTCATATTCTTTTGTCGTAACGATATCTTTTTGCAATTTCATTCCTTTAAAGATATATGGGTCACCCTTAATACCAACTTGTGAGTATGGTTTTGAGAATGGCACTACATTACTTACAACTGGAGAACCACCAGATGAGGCTGTAGGCATCAATAATGAACTGTCTGTCAACCAAGCTTGAGCCTTGGCATATTTTTCATAGCGTTCTTCAAGATTTGTAGTTTCTGAATCGGCATCATCCAATAATTTCTTATACTGGTCTAAACCAAGTTTCACTACAACATCTTTATCTTTCCCCTTAGTAATACCAAGGTGTTTCATAGCAGAACCTGATTTAGGATCCATGATATTCAAGTAAGATGCTGGGTCTTGATAACTTGGAGCCCATCCTGTACTGTTCAAATCATAGTCTTTTTGAGAAGGAACACGCGCTTGAGAAGTGATAGTTTCCTTTTCATTATCTGTCATTTGAAGAACATCGATGACAACATTTTCAGCACCAAGAGTTGATTCGATAGACTGTTTGAAAGAGTTACTTTGTTGAACGGCGATGGTATCTGTTTGTTCAACTGGGACATCCAAGTGAATTGGGAAGTTTACCCCTTTAGATTCCAAGTCTTTCTTAGCTTTTTCAAAGGCTGCTTTAGCCTTGTCAGAGTTGTAGATAGAATCCTTACCATCGACTAGCTCAACACCTTTCCATTGATCACCATAGTTCACCAACTCTGCTTGAGCAATGTGACCAAAGTTCTTACCGCCTGCTTGCACGAAGTTGTCTGGAACGAGACTGTTACGAATAATCTTGTCCGCACCGTCTTCACCATTTAGCTGTGCAGCATAAGAATGGCGGTTGAAGGCAAAGTTGATAGCCTGACGGAAGTCCTTATTAAGCATAGCTTCTTTAGTAGAAGTCTTTTGTTCTTCACTTGTTTTCGCAGTTTTATTATATGACTGACGATTTACGTTAAAGGTAAAGTAATAGCTGCTTGAGTCCTGTGGGCTATAAGTGATTTTATCTCCGTATTGTTCCAAAGTAGAAGCAAAGTTTGAGCTACTTGGGAAGAGACGGGCTGTCGTATAGGCACCAGAAGAGAAACTACGAATCAACGATTCCTGATCAGAGCCATCGTAGTAGGTCAATTTAATCTTCTCTATTTTTACCTTTTCTTTATCCCAGTAATTTGGGTTTTTCTCGTATTCAATTAACGATTTAGATGTCAAGGTCTTCAAGATATAAGGACCATTGTAGAGAATTCCTGCTGGAGTAACTGCTCCATAATCTTTACCTGATGCCTTCAAAAACTCTTCATTTACAGGCAACATCGTCGCTGTTGTGACTTTAGAGTTCCAGAAGCTTTCTGGTTTGTTTAGGGTATATTCAACTGTGTAATCGTCCAAGGCCTTGACACCAACTGTAGAGAAATCATTGGTCTCACCAGTCATATAGGCATCCAAGCCCTTGATTGAATTTTGGATGAGAGAAACACCGTCTGACTTGCCGTCAGCTACGTGTTTTAGTCCTGTCACAAAGTCATGGGCTGTTACTTCTGCGTATTCTTCACCTTCTGATGTATACCATTTAACTCCTTTACGAAGTTTATAGGTATAAGTCAAACCATCTTTTGAGACAGACCAATCTTCAGCCAAGGAAGGAATAACATTTCCGTACTGGTCGTTTTCCATCAAGCCATCAACCACGTTCCCGATGACATCTGTTGTAGATGTACGAGTCGCTATACTATAGTCCAAAGATGCTGGATCTACTGCATAGACATATGAAAATGTTGTCGGTGCATCTGCTTCTTTATCAGCTTTTCCACAAGCCACTAAAAGAGCTGTTGTGCTCAGGACCACTCCTGCTGTTAAGAGCCACTTTTTCGATTTCATCAAAAATCTCCTTTTGTTTATTTTAATCTACTTTTACAATCCAACCTTCTGGCGCTTCAATATCACCAAACTGAATACCTGTCAATTCATCATAGAGTTTACGAGTCACAGGGCCAACTTCTGTTTCACTATAGAACACATGAAAATCATCACCGTGCTGAATTCCACCAATTGGCGAAATAACTGCTGCTGTACCACAGGCACCTGCCTCTACAAAACGGTCAAGGTTATCAATTGGGACATCTCCCTCAATAGGAGTTAAGCCCAAGCGATGTTCTGCCAAATAAAGCAAAGAATACTTAGTAATAGATGGCAAGATAGATGGACTCAATGGTGTTACAAACTCATTGTCAGCTGTAATTCCAAAGAAGTTAGCTGAACCGACTTCTTCAATCTTTGTATGAGTTGAAGGGTCTAGGTAGATAACATCTGAGAAATGACGTGATTTAGCCAATTTCCCTGGCAAGAGACTTGCAGCATAGTTCCCACCAACCTTAGCAGCACCTGTACCATTTGGAGCGGCACGGTCGTATTCATCCTGAATCAAGAAATTGGTTGGAACCAAACCACCCTTAAAGTAATTACCAACTGGCATAGCAAAGATAGTAAAAATGTATTCCTCTGCTGGCTTTACCCCGATAATATCTCCAACACCAATCAAAAGTGGACGAAGATAAAGGGTCCCACCTGTTCCATATGGTGGTACATATTCTTCATTGGCGCGGACAACTGCCTTACAAGCTTCTACAAACATGTCTGTCGGAACTTGTGGCATCAAGAGACGATCACAAGTACGTTGCAGACGTTTAGCATTTTCGTCAGGACGGAAAAGTTGAACACCGCCATCCTTAGTACGGTAAGCTTTCAAACCTTCAAAGGCTTGTTGTCCATAGTGAAGACTTGGAGAAGACTCTGAAATATGCAAGGTTGCATCTTCTGTCAACTCTCCTTGATTCCATTGTCCATTTTTAAAATGAGCAATATAGCGATAAGGTAATTTCATATAGGAAAAACCGAGATTTTCCCAATCAATCGTTACTGTCATATTCCACTCCTTATTCTAAAAACCTATTTCTTATATTCTACACTATTTTTCTAAAATAGCAAGCATATTTTGTAATTTTCAGAAAATTTCTTCAATAAAAAGAACCAGCTCTTAGAACTGATTCCTTCTACAAGTGAAAAATTAGTTATTTTCAACTTTTTCATCGTATTTTGGTCTTAGTGTTGTACCTGAGTTAACAATGGTACGTTTTTGAACAAGAGGAAGGTCTGTGCGATTATAAACTGTACGCCATGGTTCCCAAACAAGACCTGTTTTTTCTTGAATCTTCACGCGTATATTACGTACATTTCCTTTAAATTGAAGTTCAGTTTGGAAGCCTGCTGTTCTGTTTTTACCATTATCTTCCCATTGACGTGAGCGAATGCTTTCAACTCCATCCTTATCATAAGTTACTTCATCCCAGTAAACATAGTAACGAGCGATATAAGCTCCCTTATGCTGTAAATTGAGGTAACCATTTTTGTATGAAGTCACTTTAGTTTCAATGTAGTCTGTATTACTTTGAATTGTGGCTACTTGATTATCTTTCAAGAATGCAGTCTTATAAGAAATTGGAACAGCAGGATTTTGTGTACTGAAAGTAGCTCCTTCTTGAATCAATTTCTTCAAATCTTCTACTGTACCTGTCACAACACGTGCAGCGCCATCAGCATTTCCACCTACGATTGAAACTGTTACAGTTGTGTTCTTCAAGACACGTGCCCATTCAGATTCTGGTTTAATAGGCACTCCTTTGATGACAGCATTAATCGCTGCTTTCAACTCTGTACTCTTGCTTGTTGTTTCAAATTTGACATACATTTGACGTCCGTATGAAACGCTTGACACGTATACAGGAGGTGTTTTTTCATCAATTCCATGTGCTTTCAATTGATCAACTGTTACTCCTGGAGCAAATACATCTGATGGATTTTTTGGAGCATCAAAGTTAGCAGTAAAGTAAACTTGTTTAAAATCAACAACTTCAACTTGTTTTTCACCCTTGTTCACAGCCTCAAAGTCAATTTTCAAATTAACACCGACTTTTTCAAAATCACTTCCGAATTTTGCTTTCAATTGATTCATGCTGTAAGCAGAAGTTGATTCGTACTGCATACGTGCTGGAGCAGGATTTTTCGCAGCATATTTTTCATGCCAACGATTTAACAAGGTATTCACACCTTCCTGCATACCACTTACAGTTGGATTAGCATCTACATAGCTATCTCCGCCTACCATTCCTGGCAAATCAACACTAATTCTACCTTTGCTACGATCTAAACTAATTTGTTGTGGTTTATTTTCTAGGAGGTCTTGATTTGCTTTAAACAAAGCACCTAGGAAGATATCTCCGTTACCATTAATGGCAACATCTGCAGAACCATTAGAAAGGTTTTTCTTCACTTTTTCTACAACCACAAATTCATTTCCTTGTTGTTTTGTGCTTGTATTAGTGTAATTTTCTAATGCTTCGCCTTTTCTAGTTAAAATATTTAGTTTATCGTAATTTAAACCAAATAAATAGTTATTTAGCTCTGCAGTATAATCTTTTTTAGCTTTACTTTCTGTTTTAACTTGGTTTTCCGTTTTCTTATCTGCTACTACTTTTTCTTCCTTTACAGCACGATATACTTCAACTTCTGCTAAACTAAGAGGCGTTTTAGATTTATTTAATTCAATTTTTACATATCGTGCATTAACTCCTGAGAATTGAACATCAACTGTTGGTTGATTGTTTAAGCTATCGACATGTTGACGAGTTACTTCCTTACCATCTTTATCTAATAAAATAACATCAAAATTAGATAAACGATTAGCTACAACTCCATCTCCACGATTGTAAATACGAACAGTTCCCACACCTTCTTCTTTTGCTAGATCAACTTTCCACCAAGAATGATCTTGAAAATCTGTATGAGTAACTGAACGATTGTTCCAGGCATTATCACGATTACCGTCAACTGCTCTAGAAGCCTCCCCTTCATAAGCAGTCGAACTCTGACTTGCAGACTTATGAGCAGCAATATTTTCACCAGCAACTGCAGCAACGCTTGGTTCTGTTGCTTTTACTACATTTGTTTGAAATACAAGGCCAGAACCTAGCAAAAATGTTGCAATGGCAACACCACATACTCCAACGCTACGTTTACGAATAGAAAAACGAAATCCTTTATCTTGTTTGTTTTGAGACATACAAAACTCCTATATATATTTAAACGAATTATTTCTTGAACGCGCTTTATTGAAACAATAAGAGTATAACATAAAAATATTATAGATGCAAGCGTTTTCTTTAAAAATATTATTTTTTATTAACTCAACTTGTATAGTTGTTCATATGTTAATAATTTCACATCTAAATGCCGAGTGGTCTATACCACTAAAAACAAGAAAACGAACAGGCTTCAGTCTCTATCAGTTAGGAATCAGCACTGTTCGTTTTTGTATATATAATCAAATTCAATTCTTAAATCTATAACTTAACAAATTTCTCAATGAAAAGCTTTTCATTGTTTTTATCATTTTTTAGATTCAAATTTTGTATAAGTTTCCTGAAGATAGGCATCAAAAACTTCTTCATCAGAAATCGTATCAGAAATGAAGCTTCCGTTACTAGTCCGTTCTGACAAATTCAAGTCTTGTAATCGGCTTTCGTAGATTGTTCCTTTGTTGGATTGAACAAGCAGAGTTTGGTCGTTCTCTTCCACTTCTGTACTGAAGAGGTCACCAACGAAGCCTTGTTCTGCAACCGCTCCTGCCAAGAAGACACGATGCGGTTTGTTTTTTAACTCACGCAAGACTTGTAAGCCACGTTTGGCACGACTTGTTGCCGGAATTTCGTCAATAGAAACACGTTTCAAACTTCCACGTTGGGTCAAGAGGTAGAAGGATGAGGTGTTACAGATAAAGGCGGATTGGAGAACATCATCTGCTTTCAGGTTCATAGCTTTGACACCTGCAGCCTTAGCACCGACAACTGGTACCTCTTCGATATTGAAACGAAGGGCATAACCATTTTGGCTAATCAAGAGAACATCATCCAGTTTAATCGGAGCCACTTCTACAATCTGGTCTGTCTCGTCTTTGAGCTTAGCATACTTGACAGACTTAGACTTGTAGGTCCGCCATGGGGTGAATTCTTTTCGTTCTACACGCTTGATTTGACCGAGACGAGTCGCCGCAAAATAGGTTGTCGCATCATCAAACTGATCCAATACTTCCACATAAAGGATTTCTTCGTTAGTTTCAAAGTTTGCAATGGTCTGGCTCAGATGCTCTCCGATATCCTTCCAACGAATATCTGCCAATTCATGGATTGGTCGATAGATGACATTTCCAAGGGTCGTGAACATCAAAAGATGCTGGGTTGTCTTGGCAGATTGTACAAAGATCAAACGGTCATCATCACGTTTGCCAATTTCTTCCAAGGTGGAAGCCGCAAAGGAACGTGGACTAGTACGCTTGATGTAACCTGCCTTGGTCACGCTGACGTAGGTATCTTCCTCAGCAATCAGACTAGCTGTATCAATCTCAATTACTTTTGCTGTGTCTTCTAAAGTACTCAAACGTGGAGTCGCAAATTTCTTCTTGACCTCACGAAGCTCTTTCTTCATGAGATTGTACATGGTCCGTTCATCACCGATAATCGCCGCAAGCATAGCAATCTTTTCACGCAATTCTGCTTCTTCTTCCTGCAAGACAACCACGTCTGTATTGGTCAAACGGTAAAGTTGCAAGGTAACAATGGCCTCAGCCTGCTCTTCTGTAAAATCATAGCTGACCTTGAGGTTTTCCTTGGCATCAGCTTTATTCTCAGAAGCACGGATAAGGGCAATGACTTCGTCCAAAATCGAAATTACACGAATCAAACCTTCGACGATATGGAGACGTTTCTCAGCCTTTTCCTTGTCAAAGCGTGAACGCGCCAAAATTACTTCACGACGGTGGGCAATATAGCTAGACAAGATTGGAACGATCCCAACCTGACGAGGCGTGAAATTGTCAATAGCCACCATGTTAAAGTTATAGTTGATTTGCATGTCTGTGTATTTGAAAAGATAATTGAGAACAAGCTCCGTATTAGCGTCTTTTTTGAGCTCAATAGCAATACGAAGACCGTCACGGTCAGACTCATCACGAACCTCAGCAATCCCAGCTACCTTGTTATTGACACGAACATCATCGATTTTCTTGACTAGATTGGCCTTGTTGATTTCATAAGGAATCTCAGTGATAACGATTTGTTCCTTACCACCTTTTAGCTTTTCAATCTCCGTCTTGGAACGAACAACCACGCGCCCTTTCCCAGTTTCATAAGCCTTCTTAATTTCATCACGGCCTTGGATGATGGCTCCTGTAGGGAAATCTGGTCCAGGCAAGAATTCCATAAGTTTTTCAACTTTAACCGTTGGATGGTCAATCATGTAAACCGTCGCATCGATAACCTCAGCTAAATTATGAGGTGGAATATCTGTGGCATAACCAGCCGAAATACCAGTCGAACCATTGACCAAAAGATTTGGAAAGGCTGCTGGCAAGACTGTCGGCTCTTTCTCCGTATCGTCAAAGTTCCAAGCAAAAGGAACTGTTTTTTTCTCGATATCCTGAAGGAGATAACCTGCAATTTCTGAAAGACGTGCCTCAGTATAACGCATAGCCGCAGGCGGATCTCCGTCCATAGAACCGTTATTACCGTGCATTTCAACTAAAATCTCACGATTTTTCCAGTCCTGTGACATACGAACCATGGCATCATAGATAGAACTGTCACCGTGTGGGTGGAAATTCCCCATGATGTTACCGACAGACTTGGCCGACTTGCGGTAACTCTTATCAAAGGTATTGCCATCCTTATTCATAGAATAAAGAATGCGACGCTGAACCGGCTTCAAGCCATCACGAATATCTGGCAAAGCCCGGTCTTGAATAATGTACTTGGAGTAGCGACCAAAGCGCTCTCCCATAATGTCCTCCAGGGACATGTTTTGAATGTTACTCATATAGGATACAGAGCCCGTAAAATACCAAGTGAAAATAGAAAATTCTTGAAGTAAGAAAGCTCACAAGAGAATTTATCTTTTTCACCTAGCATTTAGGGCGTGTTCAACTCCTTTCAAAGAATGTAGAGTAGATTTTTACAGAAAAGGTGTTCAGTTACTACAAATAACCAAACGGCCCTTTCTGTAGTTTAATCTTTTAAATTAGTCAGCAATTAAGAAGTCTCTCCTCAGCGTATTGAATCATCTTCTCAGCTACTTCTTTATCGTAGTCAAAATCCATCTTTTGAGCAAGGGACTGAGCCTCTTGGTGGAAAAGTTGCATCGTATCAAATAGAGACTGAGTGATTTTGTCTAAACTGGAAAAATCAAGAAGATTAGATAGCTCCTTCTCTTTTTCAACTGGCAAATGGTTAAAGAGATACTTGCAGTTCTTGCCGATTTCGACTCTTCCCCTAGCACTTGCTACCTGCCAAGCCAAGATTTTCAGGAGTTCTTGTTGACAAATGCCATAGAGATGATCGGTCGCGTAGATGAGCTGATTCCGACAAATCCCTTTGACAACGTAGGCCGACACCCACCAGAACTCATTGCAGGCTTTTTCAAAATCTGTCTGACTAGCTGGATTCGTCCAGTAACGCTCTATATTTGGTGAATAGGGTTCAAATAAATGCTCTGGATCTTCTAAAACAGTAAATCCGGCCTCACTATCCACCCACTCTTGAATTTGTTGTTTTGGACAGAGGGTTAGATCAATTCGATTTCCATCTTCAAAGAGCATGAGGTATAGACGACGTTGACCAAGACCAACTTCTTGCTCGATAATGCGTTTGCCAAACTGGTCCAACCAAGATAAATCTGTAATCAGCTCGTCCAGATTCTCTACAACATAGACTACGTCATAGTCTTGAAATTCATCTTTTGAGGCTTTTGTATCAGTCCGTGAACCAGACATGGCGACAGCCGTGACTTGTAAGGTTTCAGCAGTCTTTAAAACTACATCGAGCATTTCTGTTTCAGTTCTCATGTTTATACCCATTCATTAAAAACTAACTTAAAATACTGTCGCTTCTTCCAGCGTAAACTTGACATTATCTTCAATCCACTTACGTCGTGGTTCGACCTTGTCTCCCATAAGGACATTGACGCGACGTTCGGCGCGAGCCAGATCTTCAATGGTGACACGGATAAGGGTACGGGTTTCTGGATTCATGGTTGTTTCCCAGAGCTGGTCCGCATTCATCTCACCAAGCCCTTTATAGCGTTGGAGGGTAGCCCCTTTACCGAACTGCTTACGGAGTTCCTCTAGTTCTCCGTCTGTCCAAGCGTAGGCCACTTCTTCTTTCTTGCCTTTTCCTTTGGACATCTTGTAAAGAGGTGGAAGGGCAATATAAACATGTCCCGCCTCAACTAGCGGACGCATATAGCGGTAGAAAAATGTCAAGAGCAATGTCTGAATGTGGGCACCATCCGTATCCGCATCGGTCATGATAATGATTTTGTCATAATTGGCATCATCAATAGAGAAGTCTGCCCCAACACCTGCACCAATGGTATAAATCATTGTATTGATTTCCTCATTTTTGAGGATATCCGCCATCTTGGCCTTAGCTGTATTGATAACCTTCCCACGAAGAGGCAAGATAGCCTGGAACTTGCGGTCACGACCTTGCTTGGCAGAACCACCGGCAGAGTCACCCTCGACCAAATATAGTTCGTTCTTAGCAGGATTCTTGGACTGGGCTGGGGTTAATTTCCCAGACAACAAGCCCTTGTCTTTCTTGTTTTTCTTACCATTTCGGCTCTCATCACGCGCTTTGCGAGCCGCCTCACGAGCATCACGCGCCTTGATAGCCTTGCGAATAAGGTTAGAAGCTAATTCCCCATTTTCCATAAGGAAAAAGGTCAACTTATCAGCCACAATGCCATCCACAACGGGACGAGCAAGGGGGCTTCCTAGCTTGTCCTTGGTCTGACCCTCAAACTGCAAATGTTCTTCAGGGACCAAGATAGAAAGAACGGCTGCTAGTCCTTCACGATAGTCTGACCCTTCAAGGTTTTTATCTTTTTCCTTGAGAAGCCCAGTCTTACGCGCATAGTCATTCATAACCTTGGTAATGGCAGACTTGAGTCCTGTCTCGTGCGTTCCACCGTCCTTGGTGCGAACGTTATTGACAAAGGATAGAATGTTATCTGAAAATCCGTCATTGTACTGGAGGGCCACTTCCACTTGGAAACCATTGTCTTCCCCTTCAAAGTAAAGAACTGGCGTTAAGGTCTCCTTGTCTTCGTTGAGGTAAGAAACAAAGTCTTGTACCCCATTTTCATAGTGGAATTCAATCGCTTCGTCTGTGCGTTTATCCGTTAGAGACAAGGTCACATTTTTTAAAAGAAAGGCTGACTCATTGAGGCGTTCTGAGATGGTATTGTACTTGAAATCTGTCGTAGAGAAGATCGTCGCATCAGGCATAAAAGTAACCTTGGTACCTGTTTTAGACTTGGGCGCTGTACCGATTTTCTTCAAGGTAGTGACAGGTTTTCCACCATTTTCAAAACGTTGCTTATAGATTGCCCCATCACGGGTGATTTCAACCTCCAGCCAACTTGAAAGAGCGTTAACAACGGAAGAACCAACCCCGTGGAGACCACCAGATGTCTTATAGCCCCCTTGACCGAATTTCCCTCCGGCGTGAAGAATGGTAAAGATAACCTCAACTGTTGGGATTCCCATAGCGTGCATACCCGTCGGCATACCACGACCATGGTCTTGCACGGTCAAACTCCCGTCTTTATTGATGGTGACATCAATACGGTCACCAAATCCAGACAAGGCCTCATCGACTGCATTGTCGACGATTTCCCAGACGAGATGATGGAGACCTGCCCCATCAGTCGAGCCAATATACATACCTGGACGTTTACGGACGGCATCCAACCCTTCTAGCACCTGTATGGCATCATCATTATAATTGTTAATATTGATTTCCTTTTTTGACACAAGGAACCTCCTATTCGTTCATCTTTACTATTCTACAGGTTTTCCAAGGATTTTGCAAAATTTTTCTTTCTCCGGTGTGACAATTTCAGTAGAGATTCTCTGCCTTTCTTTCCCAATTCATGATATAATAGGAGTATGATTACAATAGTTTTATTAATCCTAGCCTATCTGCTGGGTTCGATTCCGTCTGGTCTCTGGATTGGACAAGTATTCTTTCAAATCAATCTGCGAGAACATGGTTCTGGTAATACAGGGACAACCAATACCTTCCGCATCTTAGGAAAGAAAGCAGGGATGGCAACCTTTGTGATTGACTTTTTCAAAGGGACTCTAGCAACGCTACTTCCGATTATGTTTCATCTTCAAGGTGTTTCACCTCTCATCTTTGGACTTTTGGCTGTTATTGGACATACCTTTCCTATCTTTGCAGGATTTAAAGGTGGTAAGGCTGTCGCAACCAGTGCTGGAGTGATTTTCGGATTTGCACCTATCTTCTGTCTCTACCTTGCGGTTGTTTTCTTTGGAACCCTCTATCTAGGCAGTATGATTTCACTGTCTAGTGTCACAGCATCTAGCGCAGCTGTTATCGGAGTTCTACTCTTTCCACTTTTTGGTTTTATCCTGAATAACTACGACCCTCTCTTCATCGCTATTATCCTAGCACTCGCTAGCTTGATTATCATTCGTCATAAGGATAATATCACACGCATCCAAAATAAAACTGAAAATCTTGTCCCTTGGGGATTAAACTTAACTCATCAAGATCCTAAAAAATAAAACGCCAGTTTGAACAGAACTGACGTTTTTTGTATGCTTATTTTGACTTGATATAGTTGATACCATCTGCTTTTGGTGCAACTGCTTTTCCAAAGAAGGCTGCCAAGACAAGAATGGTCAAAACATAAGGTGCGATTTGAAGGTAAACCGCAGGCACTCCTTGTAGGAATGGCAATTGAGAACCGATAACAGCCAAACTTTGTGAAAGCCCAAAGAAGAGACTAGATAGCATGGCTCCGATTGGATTCCATTTTCCAAAAATCATCGCAGCAAGGGCGATAAATCCAGGTCCAACAATAGTTGTCACTGAGAAGTTAACTGAGATGGATTGAGCATAAATCGCTCCCCCAATTCCACCTAGGAAACCTGAAATGATAACCCCTAGATATCTCATCTTGTAGACATTGATTCCCAAAGTATCCGCTGCTTGAGGATGTTCACCTACAGAGCGGAGACGAAGACCAAAGCGGGTCTTGAAGAGGATAAACCAAGCAAGGAAGGAGAAGGCAATCGCGATATAACCAAGCAGACTTGTTGATTTGAAGAAGATATCACCAATCACTGGGATATTAGCTAAGACTGGGAAGTCAAAGCGTCCGAAAGTCTGGCTTAGGTTATCTGTTTGTCCTTTATTATAAAGCACTTTCACTAAGAAAACAGCCAAGGCAGGCGCCATCAAGTTCAATACTGTACCGCTGACAACATGGTCTGCACGGAAATGAACTGTTGCTGCTGCGTGGATGATAGAAAAGATTCCCCCTACCACTCCTGCTACAAGCAAAGATAGCCATGGAGTTGCTGCTCCAAATTGTTCTGCAAATTCAAGGTTAAAGACGACTCCAGAAAAGGCACCCATAACCATAATTCCTTCAAGACCGACGTTTACCACACCACCACGTTCAGAGAAAACACCACCAATACTTGTAAAGATGAGGGGCGCTGAGTAAATCAGCATAGAAGATACCAAGAGGGTGAGCAAGGTTATAATAGACATCTTTACTTACCTCCTTTAACTTGTTTTTTCGGTTTGACAAAGCGTTCGATAAGGTAATGAACACTGACAAAGAAGATAATAGACGCCGTTACAATGCTGACAAGCTCAGACGGTACCTGCGCTGCATTCATACCAGGGGCTCCAACTTGGAGAACCCCAAATAGGAAGGCTGCAAAGAGAATACCAATTGGTGAGTTGGCCGCAAGTAGACTAACCGCCATCCCGTTAAATCCGACAGCCAATGATGCCCCTTGAACATAAACGTTCTGGAAGGTACCCAGACCTTCAACAGCTCCACCAAGACCAGCCAAGGCACCTGAAATAATCATTGAGAGGATAATGGTACGTTTTGCAGAAATACCAGCGTACTCTGAAGCATGTGGATTAAGACCAACCGCACGAATTTCAAAACCAAGGGTCGTTTTCTTGAGCATGAACCAAATGACTGCAACGGCAATAAGAGCAAAGAAAATACCAATATTCATCCGTGAATTACCAGTCAACTCAGCCAACCAAGGTGTCTGGTAGGTTGCATTAGCTCCAACACGAATCGTCGAATCTGTACTTTGCATGAAGTCTTTAGGAAAGGCATGAATAAAGGCATTTCCTACATACAAGACGATGTAGTTCATCATGATAGTTACGATAACCTCTGATGTCCCTAGATAAGCTCTAAGAATACCTGGAATGGCACCGACAATTCCACCAGCAATCAAGGCAATCACGATAGTTGCTAGAATCATCAAGGGACGTGGCATATCTGGATGCGACAAGGCAAACCAACCACTGAGAATCCAACCAGCCAAAGCCTGACCAGGAAGCCCAACGTTAAAGAAACCAGCACGACTGGCAACGGCAAAGCCAAGACCAATCAAGACCAAAGGCCCCATAGCACGGAAGATTTCTCCAATCCCACGCAGACTACCAAAGGCTGTATAGAACAATTCTTCGTAGCCCCAAATAGCATCATAACCGAAGATCCACATGACAATGGCTCCAAGTAAAATTCCTAGGAAGACAGAAATCAAGGGAACCGAAATTTGTTGTAATTTTTTAGACATCACTCTTCTCCTTTCCCAAGTTTCCACCAGCCATCAAGACACCAAGTTCTTGTTTATTGGTTGTTTCTGGTGACACAATACCTTGAATCTTCCCATCGTGGATAACGGCAATACGGTCTGAGACGTTTAAAATCTCATCCAATTCAAAGCTGACAACAAGGACAGCCTTCCCATTATCACGCTCTTCAATCAAGCGTTTGTGGATATATTCAATGGCACCGACATCCAAACCACGAGTTGGTTGGCTGACGATAAGGAGATCAGGATCTCGATCAATTTCACGAGCAATAATTGCTTTTTGTTGATTTCCTCCTGAGAGTGCAGCTGCAGGCACAAATTCACTAGCAGCACGAACATCAAATTCTTCCATTAGCTTTTTAGCATAAGAAGTAATATTTGAATAGTTCAAAATTCCATTTTTACTATGTGGTTCTTTATAGTAGGTTTGAAGGGCAATATTTTCAGAAATCATCATTTCCAAAATCAAACCATCACGGTGACGGTCTTCTGGAACGTGCCCAACACTCAACTCTGTAATCTGACGTGGGTGCAAGCCTACAATTGAATCTCCTTTTAGCTCAATGCTACCAGATTCAACCTTGCGAAGACCTGTGATTGCTTGAATGAGTTCAGACTGACCATTTCCATCAATCCCCGCAATACCAACAATCTCTCCCGCACGAACATCCAAAGATAGATTTTTCACAGCTGGGACACCGCGGTTTTCATTGACCACTAAATCTTTGATAGACAAGACCACTTCTTTTGGTTGAGAGGCTTGCTTCTCTGTCTTAAAGGAAACAGAACGTCCTACCATCATTTCGGCCAAATCGGCATTGGTTGCTCCTGCAATTTCGACGGTTTCAATTGATTTCCCACGACGGATAACTGTAACGCGGTCAGAAACTGCACGAATTTCATCCAACTTGTGGGTAATCAAGATAATTGATTTTCCTTCTTTGACAAGATTTTTCATAATAGCCATCAACTCATCAATTTCTGATGGAGTCAAAACAGCCGTTGGTTCATCAAAGATAAGGATATCAGCTCCCCGATAAAGGGTTTTTAAAATTTCTACACGTTGTTGGGCCCCAACTGAGATATCTGCTACCTTGGCAGAAGGGTCCACAGCTAAGCCATAACGTTCAGAAAGAGCCTTGATTTCTTTGCTAGCTCCAGCGATATCTAGCACACCTTTTTTAGTCAATTCACTTCCTAAAATGATGTTTTCAGCCACTGTGAAAGCCTCTACCAACATAAAGTGCTGGTGAACCATTCCGATTCCTAAGCTAGCCGCTTTTGATGGTGAGTCGAGGTTAACAACTTGACCGTTGACCGCAATTTCACCACTGGTTGGTTCAAGAAGCCCTGCTAACATGTTCATTAGCGTGGACTTACCAGCCCCATTTTCTCCTAAAAGTGCATGAATTTCACCTTTTCGTAGGTGAAGGTTGATTTTGTCGTTGGCAACAAATTCACCAAACACCTTGGTAATATCACGCATCTCAATGACATTTTCGTGTGCCATGTGCTCTTCCTTTCAGAGTCTTATTTTATTTCAATAAAACTTGCTAGTTTGTCTAGTAGCAAGCTTTACTGAGACAAAATGACTTTGCCTCAACTCTTAAAAAAGCGGCCGAGGGCCGCTTCCTAAGAAATGACTTCCATCCATTATTTTTCAGGAACTTTTACGCTTCCATCAAGGATTTTAGCTTTAGCATCTTCAACAGCTTTTTTACCTTCTTCTGAAAGGTTTGTTACCGCTAAGTCAACCCCTTTATCTTTCAATGAGTAAACGATCACTTGACCGCCAGGGAATTCACCTTTTTCTGCCTTATTAGCAATATCTTTTACAGTTGTACCAACTTGTTTCAAAGTAGATACAAGAACAAAGTTTGATTCTTTTCCATCTTTAGAAGTGTATTTACCTTCTCCTACTTGGTCACGGTCAACACCGATAACCCAAACTTTTTCACTTTCAGAACGGCTTTCGTTGAGTGATTTTGCTTCTGCAAAGACACCTGCACCTGTTCCACCTGCTGCTTGGTAAACAACGTCTGCACCAGCTGCGTATTGTGCTGCTGCAATTGTTTTACCTTTAGCAGCATCACCAAATGAACCAGCATAATCAACTTGTACTTTGATAGATGGGTCTACTGACTCAACACCAGCTTTAAATCCAGCTGCAAAACGTGAGATAACTTCAGACTCGATACCACCTACAAAACCAACTTGTTTTGTTTTAGTTGTTTTAGCTGCTGCAACACCTGCAAGGTAAGCAGCTTCGTTATCAGCAAATGTTACGCTCGCAACATTCTTTTGATCTTTAATCACATCATCAATCAAGACATAGTTCAAGTCAGAGTGGTCTTTGGCTGCTTCTTCAACTGCATTGTGAAGGGCAAAACCAACTCCGAAGATTAGGTTGTAACTTCCAGCCGCTTGTTGCAAGTTGTTAGCGTAGTCAGCTTCACTTGTTGATTGGAAGTAAGTGAAACCTTTATCTTTTGAAAGATTGTGTTCTTTACCCCAGTCTTGCAAACCTTCCCAAGCTGATTGGTTGAATGATTTGTCATCAACACCACCAGTATCAGTGACGATTGCTGCTTTTGTCTTCACATCAGAAGATGAAGCTGCGTTACGAGAAGAGCGGTTACCACATGCAGCAAGTCCAACTGCTGCCACTGCAACTAGACCAAGGCCTAGCCATTGTTTCTTGTTCATTACTGAACCTCCTAAATAAGATGTGCAACGATGTTGCAAGTATGGATTGGTTGGCCACAAGGACCGTGCCACTCAGAGAGCGACTCAGACTAGTTTAAGTCTGTAAAAGAGTATGGAAGTAACTCCCCGACCGTCATCTCGACCGTCGATTTATCTTTTGCGACTAAAGTCACTTTTAGATCTTGTTCAAAAAATTCAGCCATCACTTGGCGACAAGCACCACATGGCGAAATTGGTTTTTCAGTCTGTCCATAGATAATCAATTCTGAAAACTCTCTTTGGCCTTCGGAAACTGCTTTAAAAATCGCTGTACGCTCTCCACAGTTGGTCAAAGAATAGCTAGCATTCTCGATATTGACACCTGTATAAATGTTCCCATCTTTCGCCACCAGAACAGCGCTAACAGGAAAGTGAGAATAGGGGACATAGGCATGTTTGCTGGTTTCAATTGCTAGTTCAATCAACTCAGTAGTCGCCATCTGCCAATTCTCCTTTTAAAATGGCTACACCAGCTGACGTTCCGATACGGGTCGCACCTGCTTCAACAAAGGCAAGAGCATCTGCATAAGAACGAGCTCCACCAGCTGCCTTGACTCCCATATCAGGTCCAACAGTTTCACGCATTAATTTGACATCTGCTATCGTAGCTCCACCAGTTGAAAAGCCAGTAGATGTTTTGACAAAGTCAGCTCCCGCTTTTTTGGCTAATTGACAAGCCACAACTTTTTCTTGGTCGGTCAATAAGCAAGCTTCAATGATGACTTTCACTAACTTGTCACCACTTGCTTCTACTACTGCGCGAATGTCAGACTCAACCAAATCAAGATTACCTGATTTGAGAGCTCCAACATTGATCACCATATCAATCTCATCTGCACCATTTTGGATAGCTTCTTTGGTTTCAAAAGCTTTCACTGCTGAAGTTGTTGCTCCCAAGGGAAAACCTATTACTGTACAAATCTTGACATCTGTACCTTCAAGCCCTTTTTTAGCATGTTCAACCCAGGTCAGATTAACACAGACACTGGCAAAATCATACTCTCTAGCCTCAGACAACAAACAATCAATTTGTTTTTCTGTCGCATCCTGCTTCAAAAGCGTATGATCGATATATTTATTTAATTTCATATACGGATTCTCCTGTCGTTTATGAGATAATTTCTATAATTTCTCGTAAACTTTGCACACTATCATTTATTTTAACATATTTTTGAAAATCTGTAACTAGCTGAGGAGAAATTTTTCCATTTGTGTATACTTTTGCAACAATTTCTCCCTTTTGAACGGAATCTCCAACTTTCTTTTCAAAAACAATTCCTGTTTCATAGTCCAAGGCATCAAACTTGACTGCACGACCTGCCCCCAGTCTCATAGCATAAAGTCCAAATTCCATAGCTGGAAGAGCTGAAATGACACCCGTTTCCTGAGCAGGGATGTCCACCACATGGGCTACATTTACAGGACGATAGAGGTCTTCCAAGTCTCCACCTTGGGCTTGGACCATCTCCTCAAACTTAGCCAGTGCTTGACCATTTTCAAGATGTTGGTGAACTTCTTCAATTGTCTTGTTAACATTTGCAAGGCCAAGCATAATTTGAGCCAGTTCGCATATAAAATGGGTAATATCCTGACGGCCTTGACCTTGTAAAATCTCCAATGCCTCAAGGATTTCTAGACGATTTCCAATCGCTCGTCCCAAGGGCTGACTCATATCCGTAATGACTGCTACCGTTTTTCTACCAACTGCCTTACCAAGATTCACCATAGTTTGAGCCAGTTCACGCGCCTCATCAACCGTCTTCATGAAGGCACCCTCACCGACAGTTACGTCTAGCAAAATAGCATCCGCTCCTGCCGCGATTTTCTTGCTCATCACCGAACTCGCAATCAAAGGAATCGTGTCGACAGTTGCGGTCACATCACGGAGGGCGTAGAGAAGCTTATCTGCTTTGACAAGCTGGTCTGATTGCCCAATGACAGATACACCAATATCCTGAACCTGACGAATAAAATCTTCTTGACTACGCTCTACTTGATAGCCCTTAATGGACTCCAATTTATCAATTGTCCCACCAGTATGGCCGAGACCACGACCACTCATTTTTGCCACAGGCACACCGAAGCTAGCAACAAGGGGAGCTAAAATCAAGGTTACCTTATCACCAACACCACCCGTAGAATGCTTGTCAACCTTAACCCCATCAATAGCAGATAAATCAAACTCTTGCCCTGTCTGAACCATTTTCATGGTCAAATCAGATATTTCTCGAGTCGTCATTCCTTTAAAATAAACAGCCATAGCAAAAGCAGACATCTGATAATCAGGAACAGTTCCTGACACATAGCCTTCTACCAGCCATTCAATTTCACTCGAAGTTAATTCTTGACCATCTCGTTTCTTTTGGATTAAATCAACTGCTCTCATTCTTTCACACTTCTAAGGATATAGTATCCCTTATCTTTTTTGACGATTTCACAATTGCCAAACACATCTTCCATCTTAGACTTAGCACTTGGAGCCCCTTGTTTCTTCTGGATAACGATTGTTAAATCTCCACCAGTTTCCAAAAAATCTTTACTTTTCTCAATAATTTCATGAACCACTTGCTTGCCCGCACGGATAGGAGGATTAGAAATGACATGGTCAAATTTCCCTTTAACTTGTTCATAGATGTTAGACTGGAAAATCGTCGCTTCTACTTTATTTCGTTCAGCATTTTGTCGGGCCAAATCCAAGGCACGATTATTGATATCGACCATGGTCGCCTGAACTCCATAAGCCTTAGCCAAGGACAAGCCCAAAGGCCCGTAACCACAGCCTACATCAAGGACAGTCTCTCCTTGGTTGACCTCAAGACACTTGAGCAAAAGTTGACTGCCAAAGTCAACCATTTTCTTGCTAAAAACACCCGCATCCGTCAAAAAGGTCATTTTCTCTCCCAACAAGTCCACTCTTAACTCATGAATGTCGTGAGCAGCGTCAGGATTTTCTGCATAATACATTTTACTCATGAAACTATTTTACCATAATTTGACTTAAATTGTAAATCGTTTACAAATTGATAATAAAACGAAAAAGACTGAAGAAAGCTAGTAAGTAAAACATTTTCTTCAATCTCTTTAAACACTTATAAATAATAAGCCATTTAGAACTAGAAATATCATAATTAGGATATAACAAAATGTTTATCATCTATAATTAGGCGCATTCTTATTACTATTGCTTAACCTTCAGATACTTAATTATCAACAAAATTCCCAACAGGATGTTTAGATAAAAGCCCAACTGATACGTTTTTGTCAGGATTTCCAAACTTGTCCAAAGTCGGATTAAATCTTCTAGCGACATGCGGAAGAAATAACCCTCTGTAGCAATCCATAGAACTAAAAAGACATAACTACCAGCAGCAAGCCATTTCGTCCACCGTTTTTTTAGGAAGAAAGCAATCAAGAGCGAACAAAGAAAGACAACTGTTACAATGGCATGTTCCATCAAAAAAGTAAAACCGTAATAGATTTCCACAAAGCGTCTACCATTATCCGCATTCGCCCCTTTTATAAAAGGTAAGGCAAAACTTAAAATAAAACAGAGTTCCAATATGTAACGTTTTAAGATTTTCATAGTACACCTCCTATAAGTTGTGAACTAAAAAGCCCCCTTTATTAGCTTATAAATCAGCAGAAAGTAGTTCCTACTTCATCAATAAATTGTTCAACCCTATCTACTTCTATTATACGATATTGGTTTACTATCATCAAGAAACCGCTTTATTTTTTTAGCTTTTTATGGTATGATAAACAAAATATCTAGGGGAAAACAAATGACCAACGAATTTTTACATTTTGAAAAAATCAGCCGCCAGACTTGGCAATCTTTACATCGAAAGACAACACCTCCTTTGACAGAAGAGGAATTAGAATCTATCAAGAGTTTTAATGACCAGATTAGTCTACAGGATGTTACCGATGTCTATCTCCCCCTAGCCCATCTCATCCAGATTTACAAGCGTACCAAGGATGATTTAGCCTTTTCCAAAGGAATCTTCCTCCAACGTGAAAGTAAATCCCAACCTTTTATCATTGGAGTTTCTGGGAGTGTTGCCGTTGGAAAATCCACAACTAGCCGCCTACTACAAATCCTACTGTCCCGTACGCTTACAGATGCTACGGTTGAGTTAGTAACAACTGACGGCTTTCTCTATCCCAACCAGACCTTGATTGAACAAGGGATTTTAAATCGCAAGGGATTTCCTGAAAGCTATGATATGGAAGCTCTTCTTAACTTCCTGGACCACATCAAAAATGGACAAGATGTAGATATTCCTGTCTATTCTCATGAAGTATACGACATCGTACCTGAGGAAAAACAAAGCGTCAAAGCTGCAGACTTTGTGATTGTTGAGGGAATCAATGTCTTTCAAAATCCACAAAACGAGCGTCTCTATATCACTGACTTCTTTGACTTTTCAATCTATGTTGATGCTGCAGTAGATGACATCGAGAGTTGGTATCTCGACCGTTTCTTGAAAATGCTGAGCCTAGCCCAAAACGACCCTGATAGCTACTATTATCGTTTTACTCAAATGCCGATTGGGGAAGTGAAATCCTTTGCCCATCAGGTCTGGACCAGTATCAATCTCACAAATCTACAAAATTATATTGAACCGACCAGAAATCGTGCGGAAGTGATTCTTCATAAAACAAAGAACCATGAAATCGATGAAATTTACTTAAAAAAGTAATTTTCCCTTGTCAAAACGTCAGTTTTCAGATATAATGGTATAGTTAGTAAATATGGAGGTAAGAACATTGGCAAACATTAAATCAGCTATCAAACGTGCTGAATTGAACGTTAAACAAAACGAAAAGAACTCAGCTCAAAAATCAGCTATGCGTACTGCTATCAAAGCTTTCGAAGCAAACCCATCTGAAGAACTTTTCCGTGCTGCTAGCTCAGCTATCGATAAAGCAGAAACTAAAGGTTTGATTCACAAAAACAAAGCAAGCCGCGACAAAGCTCGTCTTTCAGCTAAACTTGCTAAATAAGAAACAGTCCATAGAGGCTGTTTTTTTGTCTCCAAATAGGAAAAGGTAGAAAATGAAAATCGCAATTATCGGATATTCTGGTGCTGGTAAGTCAACGCTAGCCGAAAAGTTATCTAACTACTACTCCATCCCAAAACTTCACATGGACACACTCCAATTTCAACCTGGTTGGCAAGACAGTGACCGTGAATGGATGTTGGATGAGATGAAAAAATTTCTCACCAAGCATGAAGATTGGGTCATTGATGGGAATTATTCTTGGTGTTTATATGAGGAAAGAATGCAGGATGCTGACCAAATCATCTTTCTCAATTTTTCTCGCTGGAATTGTCTGCTACGAGCCTTTAAACGATACCTCACATACCGAGGCAAGGTCAGAGAAAGTATGGCAGCTGGTTGTCAAGAACAATTTAATTGGGAGTTTATCAGATGGATTCTTTGGGACGGACGAACTAAAGCTCAAAGAAAAAATTACCAAAAACTTTGCCAAGAATACTCACATAAAGTCACTATTCTTCGAAATCAAAGAGAGCTAGATCAATTTCTAGATAAGAAAAGGAAGTCCTCCAATTCATAAAGAAGGGCTTCCTTTTTTAGATATAATTACTCTGCAATCAAGGTTTCTAATCCAACCTTCATCATATCTGTGAAGGTATTTTGGCGTTCTTCTGCAGTCGTGTCTTCATCTGGATTGACCAAACTATCAGAGATAGTCATGATAGCAAGGGCATCAACGTGATGTTGGGCAGCCAAATAGTAGAGAGCTGCTGCTTCCATTTCCACAGCCTTGACTCCCCATTTACCAAGCTCGATATTCTTTTCAAAGTAGTTTGAGTAAAAGACATCAGAAGACAAAACGTTCCCAACGTGGGTTGTCATACCGAGTTCTTTGGCGATATGGTAGGCCTTGTCCAGCAAATCAAAGCTAGCGATTTGTGGAAAATCATACTGTGGCCAGTCATTGCGGATGATGTTTGAGTTGGTTGCAGCTGCCTGCGCCAAAACTAATTCACGGACGTGGACATCTTCATTCAAAGAACCTGCAGTTCCCACACGGATCAATTTTTTCACACCGTAGTCCACAATCAACTCACGCGCATAAATCGAAATAGATGGCATCCCCATCCCTGTTCCCATGACAGATACACGGTGGCCCTTGTAAGTACCAGTGTAACCAAACATGTTACGCACTTCGTTAAAACAAACAGCATCTTCAAGGAAATTCTCCGCAATAAACTTGGCACGAAGAGGATCCCCAGGAAGAAGAATTTTATCAGCAATTTCACCCTGCTGAGCAGCAATATGGATAGACATAATATAAGATACCAAACCCGTCAAAAAGCAAAGGGAAAATAGGAGTTGGGTGCAGTGAGCGATGCTCGCTAGACCAACTATCTTTTTCCCACTGCTTTTAGGGTGGGTTCAATTCCTTTCTTTCTTAATTTTGATGATATTGAGAAGATTAGACCGGCTTCAATTCAAGCCCGAATTCCCCTTCTCTTCTGAGTTTTTAGAAAAGTTTTCCGTTCGTGTTCAAATTAGAACACGCGCTCTACCTTTCTTTTTTTATTTTTATATTTCATAGCTAGGAAAAATCGGATTCAACAATGACTCCGATAATCCTACTACATTTTTATTTAAAACAGTTATAAATAAATTGAGAGTATTTTTTTATCTTTTAAATCAAATCCTTGACTAGAAGAAATGGGTATTTCCTACCTAATTACTTTATTCTTTGACTTCTGACACAGTATGCTAGTCCAAGGAAAGCGGTCTAGCATTTTTGCAAATTCATAGGCTAAAACAGCTGTTACTAAGAGATACGGAAGAGAATCTATACCTAGCCTAGTGAAACCTATAACTAATCCGGTTGCAGAAATGGGCGCTCTCAAGGTCACAGATAAAAAGCAAACAGATCCCAAAAGTAAAGTGGTTGGCTGACTGTCCAAACCTAGAATCATGCCCAAGAGAGCAGCTCCAGCCATCCCCAAGGCAAAAGATGGCGTAAGGGTACCACCATAGGCACCTGCCCACAGAATAATAAGAACAACTATTGCTTTTAGAATAAACAAGAGGAGTACTGTTTTACCATTACTACCATTCAATACTTCCTGAGCCAGCATACGTCCATTTCCAAGTAGATGTGGAAAGGAACTTGCAAGACCAGCAAGACAAAGAAAAGCTGAGGGCAATGTGAGAAGTATTCGTTTATCTTTTATTCTGTTTGAAGACACTTCTTTACTTAAGCGACCAAAAAGCCAAGCCAGTGGGGTTAAGAAAAGAAGTAATAAGGGAATAATCCATATTTCCTTTAATGACCATGTGATGGCTGGAATCTGGTAGAGAACCTGATCTGAAATAACCAAGCCTGCTATATAGGTTGAGACATAGGTAGTCAAACCGACTAAGACAAATCGTTTAATAGATAGAGCAATTCCTAGGGTTTCAAAAACAAAGAAGACACTTGTTAATGGAACCTGATAGACAGCTGCTAAACCAGCACCAGCACCACAAGCAAGGAGAAAGATTTGATCCTTCTTAGAGAGAGAACATATTTTTCCAATTGGTCCTGCAAATAGAGTTCCAATCTCTCGTGGCGCAGCTTCTTTGCCAATAGGTGCTCCCCCTCCAACTGCAATAATCTGCCAAATTGAATGAAATAGCTGTCTTAAAAAATGAAGATTGTATTGTGAAGTCTCATCCTTCATCTGTGCTTTAATGGAAAAAATCTTCGACCCTTTTTGCAAGAAATACCAGACCAAGGATGAAGCAAGACCCACGATTATTAAACTTAGTCCTATCCGTGAGGAGGAAACTCCATCTGTCAAAAATCCACTATGATGCTCTGACTGACAAAAAGCTAGCTCCTCCACAATCTCTAAAAGATAATGGAGAACTATACCAGATAAACCCGAAACTATTCCTTGTAGAATTACTGCTAGGAAAAATCTAAAATTATAAGGAATCTTTCGAAAAAATCTCCTCAAGTCCTTTAACATGATTACAATTCAGCAAGAATCGCTTTCAGCAAGCCTTTGAAGTCGCCTTTAACACGTTCAGTCACTTCTACAACTTCTTCGTGGTTGAGTTCTTCTTGGAAGCCTGCTGCATGGTTAGTAATACATGAAATACCGAGAACTTTCAAACCTGAGTGAGCTGCCACAATAACTTCAGGAACAGTAGACATACCAACTGCATCTGCTCCAAGTGTCTTATAGGCGCGAATTTCTGCTGGTGTTTCATAAGTCGGACCAGTTACACCGATATAGACACCTTCATCAAGCTTGATACCAAGTTTCTTAGCCACTTCATGGGCAGTTGCACGGTATTCTGGTGTATAGGCTTTAGACATATCAGGGAAACGTGGACCAAAATCATCCAAGTTTTCACCCATCAATGGGTTCTGCCCCGTCATATTGATATGGTCTGAGATAGCCATCAAGGTACCAGGACCAAATCCAATACCCCCAGCTGCATTGGTTACAATAACACCTTCACATCCAAGAACTTTCATGACACGAACTGGGAAAGTCACGACTTCAAGAGGATTTCCCTCGTAGAAATGGAAACGCCCTTGAAGAGCTAAGACCTTGCGACCTGCAAGTTCACCATAAACCAATTTCCCAGCGTGTCCGACTACTGTAGAACGGCCCCAGTTTGGGATATCTGCATAATCTACTACAACTGGATTTTCGATTTCTTCTGCCAATTCTCCAAGTCCTGATCCAAGGATTAGACCGAACTCAGGCGCTAGGATACCCTTTTCTTTCAGGAAGGCAGCAGTTTCATTGATTTTATCTAAAAATGTCATTGTATGTCTCCTTTATTATTTTTTAGCATTTGACCGATTTTGTCGAAAGTTTTAGCATTACGAATGGTGATGTTGCGATAAAAAGGCATCTTGAGTAAGTATTTGTGATAGGCAGTTGCATAGTAGGATTCCTCAGAGAATTTCCCCCAGAAAATCCCAAGTCTTCCAAAATGAACGATTTCATCTTTCAATTCCAAACTTTCAACTGTCTCAATGACTTGAACAACATCCAATCCCTCAGTGTAAAAGAGGAAATCCTTTCGTGCCAAATCTTTGATCCACCAATCTGGCAGATTATTCAGCTCTTCTTCATAATCTTCCTGACTCAGCAACGAAAAGCTCTGAATAAATGGATAATGGATTTCAAAGAAAGACTCTAACTTTTCAACCAATTGGGCTTTGGGATCTGTCGAAGTAAAGAAAATATTGCCACTGTTGATGTAGGTTTCAACCTTTCCCAGTCCCAACTCTGTCAATTCTTGACGAAGTTGCGCCATGACAACCTTATTCTTCCCACCGACATTAATGCCCCGAACAAGTAAAGCATATCGCGTCATCTTATACCAATTTACCTAAGAAACTTTCCCCAATCATGGCAGTTTCAACACCAAAGTTATCCGCAACTGTCGCTGAGATATCTGCAAAATGTCCGACTGGTAGCAAACCGTTCCCTTTAAAGGCAGGGCTGTAGGCCAACAATGGAATATATTCACGAGTGTGGTCTGTTCCTGCATACGTTGGGTCATTTCCATGGTCCGCAGTAATCAAGAGAAGGTCGTTCTCTCTCATGGCTGCGATAATTTCAGGTAAGCGTTCATCAAACTCATGCAAGCAATCACGGTAGCCGTGAGCATTACGACGGTGGCCGTAAAGGGCATCAAAGTCCACCAAGTTTGTGAAGGAGAATCCTTTTTCAAACTCAGCAAGGCCCATGGTCTTCAAGAGTGTATCAATTCCGTGGCTATTTGACTTATTGTGTCCCATATCATGGTTGATACCCGCACCGTTAAAGATATCATTGATTTTACCAACAGCATAAGTATCGATACCAGCTTCATTGAGTTTATCCAAAACAGTTGGTGCAAATGGAGATACGGCCAAGTCACGACGATTTGCTGTACGAGTGAAGTTACCTGGTTCACCTACATAAGGACGGGCAATGATGCGACCTAGAAGGGCTGGGCGCTCAAGGGTAATCGAACGAGCGTATTCACAGATACGATACAATTCATCCAGAGGAATGATGTCTTCGTGGGCAGCAATTTGCAAAACAGGGTCAGCTGAAGTATAGATAATCAACTCCCCAGTTTCCATCTGGCGTGGTCCAAAGTCATCGATAACGGCTGTACCTGAGTAAGGTTTGTTAGCTTCACGAATGACCTTGCGTCCTGAGAATTCTTCAATTTTTGTCAAGATTTCTTCTGGGAATCCATTCCAGAAAGTATCGAAAGGTTCTGTAATGTTAAGGCCCATGATTTCCCAGTGTCCAGTCATGGTATCCTTACCAAGAGATACTTCTTCCAATTTTGTTGCATATCCTGTTGGATTGCTTTCAGCTGGAACAGTCTTAAGAGGAGTTTCTCGAGGAATATTTCCAAGACCAATTTTAGCCATGTTTGGGACATTCAAACCAACTGCTTTTGAAATGTGTCCTAATGTGTCAGAAGCTCCATCTGGAACCCCTGCATTGACAAAGTTATTGGCATCTGGTGCAGCACCGATTCCTACAGAATCTAGTACCACCAAGTGAATACGATTAAATTTTGACATAATGTGTCTCCTTATTATGTTGATTAGTTTGCTTTTGTTGAAGTTAAAATCTGAACCCCATCTCGTCCAGCAACGATGACCTTATCCACCATTTGGTTGAATAAGCCGTGCTCTACAACACCAACGATATGGTCCAATTCTTGCCCGAAGGCAATTGGATCTTCAATGACATCCAAGGCAAGGTCAATGATAAAGTTCTGCATATCGGTCACAAAACGTTGGCCATCTTTTTCACGGAAACTTGGTTTGTAGCCAGCTCGTTCAAAACGACGAAAGACCTGTTCTGCGCCATACTGAACCACTTCTACTGGCAATTTAAAAGCACCCAGTTTCTCGACTAGCTTGCTTTCATCCACTACCCAAATATATTCTTTTGAGGGCGTTGCTACAACCTTCTCCATCAGAAGGGCACCACCACCGCCTTTGATTCCGTTAAACCGGCTATCCACTTCATCCGCTCCATCAACCGTCACATCGACAACATCTACTTGGTCAATAGACTTGAGCGGGATATTAAGCCCTTCAGCCTGTTTACTAGTCACACTAGAAGTCGTTACAGCTGTAATCTGTAACCCTTCTTCCTTAATCCGACGACCAATTTCTTCTACAAAATAATAGGCAGTAGACCCCGTTCCTAGTCCGACTACCATTCCATCCTTGACAAACTCAGCAGCCTTGATACCTGCCATTTTTTTCAGATTTTCCACTCAAACACCTCCATTAAAGAGCTAACTTTATTATAACATGTATCACTTTTTATTTCATGGATACACTGAAAAAAACCGAACATTTTTATTTTTATGTCCACCTTGTTTTGGTAGTTAGAATATTAGCCAAAAGTAGCAACAGTTGATTTTTTATCATAAAGATGATTAAATAGTTAAGTAAAGAAAAGGAGAAATAAGATGAACCCATTAGATTTGTTTAACCAAGTAAAAGAATTAATCGAAACAAAAGATTTCGAAGCGGCAAAAACATTTGTTGCAGAAAATCAAGAACAGCTTGGAGAATACTTCTCCCAAGCTCAGCAGTTAATTTCTGGTTCTGAAGGTCTAGATGGCCTCGTTGGAAAGATTAAAGGATTTTTCTAAAAATATAAAGGCACCTGAAACGATCAGGTGCCTTTTTGAGATATTTTTTTCATTATTTTGAGAAGATGACTACTGATTTCCGTCGGCAAGACCACATAATGTTCTTGAGATAGTTCTTGGGCTATGGCTGAATGAAGATGGGTTGCTACTGCCACACGTTCGTAGAGACTGGCCTGTCGAAATTGGCCTACAAATCCTGCAATCATCCCAGCCAGAGTATCTCCCATTCCCCCAGTCGCCTGATAGGGACCACCAACCTGTAACTGGTAATAATCAGATTGGCCAACTTGCCAAATACGAGTAGCTGAACTTTTTTCAACTAAAATCGTTCCTTGAGGGAAGGAAGTCAGGGCACTAGCCGTTGCAGCTTCGCTTTGATTTTCAATAGCAATACCAGACAGCTTTTCCCATTCTTTTTGGTGGGGAGTTAGGATAAGCTGGTTAGACGGAAATGACAAACTTGTCCTAGCAAGAATAGTCAAAGCACCTCCATCTACAATCAAAATCTGATTCTGTCTTAAGCTAGCAAAGACCTGTTTTACTAAATCTTCTCCAAAAACATCATCTCGTAAACCAGGCCCCAGCAAGACAACTTCTGCCTTCTCCAATTGCTCTTGTAACAATTGCTGGTCTTGCAGAGAAAAGGCCATAGCCTCAGGTAAATGGCTGTGCAGAGCAGGGATATTTTCCCTATCCGTTCCAACGGTCACCAATCCTGCACCGCTTTTTACAGCTGCCAAAGCAGCCATGATAATAGCACCACCATAAGGATAGGTCCCACCCAGCAACAGCAGACGACCGTAATTTCCTTTATGACTTGTACGAGAACGTTCAATAATGACTTTTTCTAATAATGCTTGCTCAATCACTCTCATCGTTTTTCCTCAACTATCCTTTATCTGATTGTTTTAAAACAACTTGATAGACTTTCTTAGTCCACTCTTCTAAGTCTTCTCCAGCATAGTCAAGATAATACACCCTATCTTGTATTTTGGTTGGAATAATATTTTCAAATTGGCTCTTATTATGAGTTGGAATAATGCAAATATACAACTCACTTAATAAATTAAGCATGTCCTTAATTTTTACAGCATGGTAACCATCAAAAATATAACCAGGAACTTTAATCAAATCTGTATAGATAAAATGAAAACTTACTCCAGGAATAAACTTGTCTTGTAATTCTTTCTCTGAAGGAGCTCGACCTAATAAACGCTCCATCGCCAATCGATAACCAGAACTTGTATTTGACCACCCTAACATGACATAGTCAAAATAATCTATCGGATCAGATGCAGCATTTCGACTATCCAAAACCAACTCCTCAGCATCTCGCCCAAAGGCTTTCACAGCAGATAAAAGACGACCAGTTTTAAAAATAGAAATCGCTGCATCTATAGTCGTAGTATGACTACAGTAGTCTGAAGTCACTAACCTCTTATGTAGGTCATAAGTCGAGGCTACTCTTTTATCTGTAGGAGTAAATGGTGGCAGAAAGGGATGCTGACAGATGTAATCTAAAATTTCTTTTTTTAAACAAGAATCAGCACACTCAATACTTGTTTGACGTTTATGAAGTTTTTCGTAAGCTATAAATTTAGCAATTTTTTCTAATTCCCACTCTTGAATATTTGGATAATAAATTAGTGCTAAGTAGTATATTCCATCCCATTGTAAACTATATTCCCCATTATAAATTTTTAAAATCATCTAATCACCTCACTCCATTATACAACAAAAAGGAGGCGCAGACCTCCTTTTGTAATCTTATATCGAAAATTTAATATTCATGTCTGCCATTTTAGATATAGCTATAGAAAATACACTATCTTAAGCGATTTTTCTCTTATTTGCTATCCAATGTCCGAAGTGCTGCTTGATAAGTTTGCTCCATTAGCATAGTAATGGTCATAGGACCAACACCTCCAGGAACTGGCGTGATATGGCTAGCAAGTGGTGCAACCGCCTCATAATCAACATCCCCACAAAGCTTGCCATTTTCATCTCGGTTCATCCCAACGTCAATGACAACCGCACCTGGTTTCACAAAATCAGGAGTCACAAACTTAGCACGACCAATTGCGACCACCAGAATATCCGCTTTTGCAGCAACCTTAGCGAGATTATGGGTACGTGAGTGGGTCAAGGTCACTGTTGCATTCTTGGCCAAAAGAAGCTGAGCCATGGGTTTTCCAACGATATTGGAACGACCGATAACAACGGCATTTTTACCTTCTAAGTCAATCCCATACTCATGAAACATCTCCATAATTCCTGCAGGTGTTGACGGAATCATAACTGGATGACCAGACCAAAGACGTCCCATGTTTAGAGGATGGAAACCATCCACATCCTTTTCTGGGTCAATGGCTAATAAAACCGCCTCTTCATCGATATGTTTTGGTAAAGGCAACTGAACCAAAATCCCATGCCAAGCTGGATCTTGATTGTATTTAGCAATCAGGACTAACAAATCCTCTTGTGTAATGGTCTCTGGAACTCGCACTACTTCGCTTCGGAAACCAGCCGCAAGGGCAGAACGTTCCTTGTTGCGAACGTAGACTTGGCTGGCTGGATTATCCCCAACCAAAATCACTACCAAACCAGGCACTAGACCTGTTTCTTCCTTTAATTTTGCAGTCTTTTCAGCCAACTGTTCCTGCAATTTGGCCGCTATAGCTTTCCCATCAATAATCTGTGTCATATCACTTCTCTTTTCTTTCAAATATCTTCCATTATACCAAAAACTGCTAGTACCCTCTAACACTTCTTTCCTAGGCAATCCTATAGTTTCAAACTATAAGAAAAAGCTCTAGTCGAGCTTTTCACTAATCTTGTCTTGAAATTTTAAAATAGATTATAAAACCTTACTCAAGAAGTCCTTAGTCCGTTGTTCTTGGGTTTGTTCAAAAATCTGCTCTGGTGTTCCGTCTTCAACAACCACACCGTCTGCCATAAAGATAACACGATCTGCCACCTCACGGGCAAATCCCATTTCATGTGTTACGATAACCATAGTCATTCCTGATTTGGCAAGGTCTTGCATAACAGCCAGTACCTCTCCTACCATTTCAGGGTCCAAGGCTGAGGTTGGCTCGTCAAAGAGCAAAACATCTGGTTCCATGGCCAAACCACGCGCGATGGCAATCCGTTGTTGCTGCCCACCCGACAGACTCTGTGGATAAGCGTCTGTCTTATCTGGCAAACCAACTTTTTCCAAAAGCTCTTGGGCTCTCTTCTCAGCCACTGCCTTGCTCTCACCTTTGGTCTTGATAGGTGACAAGGTGATATTTTCCATCACAGTCATATTAGGAAAGAGATTGAATTGTTGGAAAACCATTCCCATCTTCTCACGCATGGCAAAGAGGTCATTCTTCTTGTCCGTGATATCGACTCCCTCAAAGATAACCTTCCCCTTGGTTGCTTCTTCCAGCAAATTCATAGAGCGAAGCAAGGTAGATTTCCCACTCCCTGAAGGACCGATGATAACGACAACTTCTCCTCTTTTAATCTCGAGGTTGATGCCCTTCAATACTTCATTCTTTCCAAATGATTTATGTAAATTTTCAATTTTTATCAAGGTTTCTGTCATTATTTCTTATCTCCTTGTCCCATACGTTTTTCAAAAGCTTTCAAGGCTACAGTCA
Source organism: Streptococcus sp. 27098_8_103 (assembly GCF_041432345.1). Taxonomy (GTDB): domain Bacteria; phylum Bacillota; class Bacilli; order Lactobacillales; family Streptococcaceae; genus Streptococcus; species Streptococcus mitis_BV. The sequence continues at coordinate 69,345 of NZ_JAPVZK010000003.1, read as the reverse complement.
AAATAGAAGTCATAATCAAGTAGTAAAAGGCTGCAAATAAAAGTGGAGTCAGAGGTAGATAGGTTGTTGTAGAAACTGTTGTAGCCCCGTTCCACAACTCCATGACCCCAATAGCCGATAAAAGGGAACTATCCTTGATAATGGTGATAAATTCGTTCCCCAAGGCTGGCAAGATATTTTTGATAGCTTGTGGCAAAATCACATAGTGCATGGCATTTTTAGGACGAATCCCTAAAGAATAAGCCGCTTCTAACTGACCTTTAGGAACCGCATTAATCCCAGCACGAACAGTCTCAGAAACATAAGCACCACTGTTCATAGAGATAATCAAAATCCCTGGAATCAGACGAGAAAGATCAACACCCAAAATCCCAACATGAATAGTCGGAGCATTGATATGCATAAGGGCAAAGGCAATCATAATCTGAACCATCATCGGTGTCCCACGGAAAATCCAAACGTACAAGTTGGCGAGCCAGACAAGCGGTTTAAACTTTGAACGTTGCCCAAAAGCCAAGACAACACCCAAAATAGTTCCCAAAAAGACAACACAGATAGAAATGAGAACCGTCACAACAGCCCCATAGTTAAAATAAGGTAAATACTTAGGTAAAAAAGAAAAATTCATAGTCACACTGCTTTCTAAAATAGAATACTGTATGATTATAACATGTACTGAATTAAAATTCAAACTTTTTATCCAATTTATTCAAAAAAACTTTAAGCTAGTAGAATTAGCGAGAAATCTTAGTTTTTTCTAGGCAAGTTGGCCTCCTTTATGGTAAAATGGTAATGATAAGAAATGAAGGAGAATCAAAATGGAATCACATTTGGTTAGAATCATCAACCGCCTTGAAGCAATGGCAAAAGACGGCGGAAATTTAAAACGTAATTTTGAACGCGAAGGAGTTGTTGTTGCAGAAGTTGCATACAGCCACGACGAAGAAAACGGTTCAATCTTTACCCTTCGTGATGTAGAAGCTCGCGAAACTTATACTTTTGACAGCATTGACTTGATTGCAATGGAGATTTACGAACTCCTCTACTAAACTATAACAAGCTGGGATTGCCCCTGCATGTCTAACCAAAATCCTTTTTGTCTCACAAATAGGATTTTTTTATAGCCCAAATTCACAAAAATTTTCATTGTAACAACTTCTCAAAGCTGCAATCTTTTTACTTGCTTTACGGTCCAATCCTGTTATAATGAGAGTATAGAAATTTGACTATTTTTGACCTTTAAATAGGTCAGGCTAAAGAAAGAAATGAGGTAGATGTATGCTTTGTCAAAACTGTAAAATCAACGACTCAACAATTCATCTTTACACCAATCTCAATGGAAAACAAAAACAGATTGACCTCTGTCAAAACTGCTACAAGATTATCAAGACTGATCCTAACAACACTCTCTTTAAAGGAATGACAGATTTGAATAATCGTGACTTTGATCCCTTTGGTGATTTCTTCAATGACCTAAACAATTTCAGACCTTCTAACAATACTCCTCCGACTCCCCCAACCCAATCAGGTGGAGGTTACGGTGGAAACGGTGGTTATGGTTCCCAAAATCGTGGATCTGCTCAAACTCCGCCTCCAAGCCAAGAAAAAGGCCTGCTGGAAGAATTTGGTATCAACGTAACTGAAATTGCCCGTCGTGGAGATATTGACCCCGTTATTGGGCGCGACGATGAGATTATCCGTGTCATCGAAATTCTCAATCGCAGAACCAAGAATAATCCTGTTCTTATCGGTGAACCAGGTGTCGGAAAAACTGCCGTTGTCGAAGGTCTAGCTCAGAAAATCGTTGATGGCGATGTTCCACATAAACTACAAGGTAAACAAGTCATCCGTCTGGATGTGGTTAGCCTAGTTCAAGGAACCGGTATCCGTGGACAATTTGAAGAACGCATGCAAAAGCTCATGGAAGAAATTCGCAAACGTGAGGACATCATTCTCTTTATCGATGAAATCCATGAAATTGTCGGTGCTGGTTCTGCAGGCGATGGCAATATGGATGCAGGAAATATCCTCAAGCCAGCCCTTGCTCGGGGTGAACTGCAACTGGTCGGTGCCACTACCCTCAATGAATACCGTATCATTGAAAAGGATGCGGCCTTAGAGCGTCGCATGCAGCCGGTCAAAGTTGATGAACCAACAGTGGAAGAAACAATCACTATCCTCAAAGGCATTCAAAAGAAATACGAAGACTATCACCACGTTCAATATACTGATGCCGCAATTGAAGCAGCCGCAACTCTTTCCAATCGTTACATTCAAGACCGCTTCTTACCAGACAAGGCCATTGACCTCCTAGATGAAGCTGGTTCTAAGATGAATTTGACCCTCAACTTTGTTGATCCTAAGGTCATTGACCAACGTCTGATTGAGGCCGAAAATCTCAAGGCTCAGGCAACCCGTGACGAAGACTTTGAAAAAGCAGCTTACTTCCGCGACCAGATTGCCAAGTATAAGGAAATGCAAAAGAAAAAGGTTACAGACCAGGATACTCCTATCATCAGCGAGAAAACCATTGAGCACATTATCGAGCAGAAAACCAATATCCCTGTTGGTGATTTGAAAGAGAAAGAACAATCTCAACTCATCAATTTAGCCGAAGATCTCAAGTCTCATGTTATTGGTCAAGATGACGCAGTCGATAAGATTGCCAAGGCTATTCGCCGTAATCGTGTCGGTCTCGGTACGCCTAATCGTCCAATTGGAAGCTTCCTCTTTGTCGGACCAACTGGTGTCGGTAAGACCGAACTTTCCAAACAATTAGCTATCGAACTCTTTGGTTCTGCTGATAGCATGATTCGCTTTGATATGAGTGAATACATGGAAAAACACAGCGTGGCTAAATTAGTCGGTGCCCCTCCAGGTTATGTTGGCTATGATGAGGCTGGGCAATTAACTGAAAAAGTTCGTCGCAATCCCTACTCTCTTATTCTCTTAGATGAAGTGGAGAAAGCCCATCCAGATGTCATGCATATGTTCCTCCAGGTCTTGGACGATGGTCGTTTGACAGATGGGCAGGGACGTACCGTTAGCTTCAAGGATGCCATCATTATCATGACCTCAAATGCAGGTACAGGTAAGGCAGAAGCCAGCGTTGGTTTTGGAGCTGCTCGTGAAGGTCGAACCAACTCTGTTCTCGGTGAACTCGGCAATTTCTTTAGCCCAGAGTTTATGAACCGTTTTGATGGTATTGTCGAATTTAAGGCTCTCAGCAAGGATAACCTCCTTCAGATTGTCGAGCTCATGCTAGCTGATGTTAACAAGCGTCTTTCAAGTAACAACATTCATTTGGATGTAACTGACAAGGTCAAGGAAAAATTGGTTGACCTCGGTTATGATCCAAAAATGGGAGCACGCCCACTTCGTCGTACTATTCAAGACTATATTGAGGACGCAATCACTGACTTCTACCTTGAAAATCCAAGCGAAAAAGACCTCAAGGCAGTTATGACCAGCAAGGGCAACATTCAAATCAAATCTGCCAAAAAAGCTGAAGTAAAAACTTCTGAAAAAGAAAAATAAATTTCTATAAAAAAGGAGTAGAAAATGAAATGTTTCTGCTTCTTTTTTACTAAAATAACTGTAATTTCTTGACAGCTCGTCCTTTGTCCATTATGATAATAATAACGATACTAGATAATGAGGAAAATGCAATGGCAAACCCAACTTTCGGAGAAAAGAAAGCAAATACAGACTATGTGTCACGCTATGGCGTATATGCAGTTATCCCTGATGCTGAACAAAAACAAATTGTTCTTGTTCAAGCACCTAATTGCGCTTGGTTCTTACCTGGTGGTGAAATTGAAGCAGGTGAAAATCATCAAGAAGCCCTAAAACGTGAATTGATTGAAGAGCTTGGCTTCACAGCTGAAATTGGTGCCTATTACGGACAAGCTGACGAATATTTCTACTCTCGTCATCGTGACACCTACTACTACAATCCTGCCTACCTCTATGAAGCAACTTCTTTCAAAGAAGTGCAAAAGCCACTAGAAGACTTTAATCATATTGCCTGGTTCCCTATTGATGAAGCTATTGAAAATCTCAAACGTGGTAGCCATAAATGGGCAATCCAATCATGGAAAAAACAGCATAAGATTGACTAAATCCAGCCACTTTATTCAAAAAGTGCTATAATAGAATTAGAAAATCGGAGGAAATGTTATGAAGCTAATCAATACGACAAACTCACACTCGCAACTTGTTAAAAGCCAGCTAGAAAGTACAGACGCAACCCTTGTTGAGGTCTATTCTGCAGGGAATACCGATGTTATTTTTACCCAAGCTCCGCTTCACTATGAAATCCTCATCTCAAACAAACACCGCGCTATTCGAGAACCTGAAATCGAAGCTATTCAAGAATTTTTCTTGAAACGTAAAATTGATAAGGACTCTATTGATGAGGCCAATATCAAAACCCTCTATTCAGAAAAATTAATTGGAATTTCGATTCCAACCAAATAAAATCTTGGAGAGATTAGAAAGTGCTTTGAACCTTATGGAACAAAATTAGGTTTATTTAGCTTTTTAAATCATCTCCAATTTTTTATCTATAAAATCTTATCATACAAGATTTTGTAGATAATTAAGGAGACAAACATGGGAGACATCATATATAGAGAGGCAAGAATTGAAGAAAGCGAAAAAATTGGAAAATTATTAGCCAATTCCTTTCTTGACTATCCCTTTTTAACGATTATAACTGATGATTTGAAGAAACCTGACTCCTATCCTGCTTTTGTAGAAACGTTGCAAATTCTGCTTACTAGAGTCTATATTAAGAAGGGAAACTGTTTAATTGCGGAACAGGATGGAGACTTACTTGCAGTCGCCCTTTTGCAACAAAAAGATTTCTGTATACTATCCTATCTACGAAATGGAGGAACAAACATTTTTCGCTACATTCGACCACAAAATCTCCTTAAATACTTTGACTTTGTAAAACGTTCCAAAAAGCATTTAGAACAATCAGGGGAGTTTGATTGGTATTTGATGGCTTTAGCTGTCAATATAGAAAGTAAGGGGCGGGGAATAGGCAGTACTTTTCTGACACAAGGGATTGAACCTTATGTCAAATCAAAAGGCTGTAAACACTTGGGACTCATAACTAGTACAGCTAGAAATACCTCATTCTACGAAAAAAACGATTATGTATTACTGGACCATATGGACTTAGAATATGGGTCAAAATCAATTGGTAACTGGGCATTTTTAAAAACTATAAATAAATAAAAAAAATTTGGTGCTGCTTATCACAGAACCAAATCTTTTTTATTATGTTAGAAACGAATCGTCTCACGTGTTTTTTCGTATGAAGTGACAAAACGGTTGGTTACACCTGGTTCTGCAACTTCCAAAGCTTGCGAAATCTTATCAAATGAAGCATGGTAATCAAATTCTTTTTCAAAAATTTCTAATGATTCATTAAAGGCTTCTTGAATTCGTTCATCAAATGAGCGATAACGGTTTGAATACTGTAGTAATTGTTCTGTCAACGTTGCATATTGAACAATATTATAGGTTTCTTCTTCAAGTTCTTCCATATCATTTGTCGTAATTTCAAGCATACGGTTCACAGCTTCGATATTGACCTGGGCTTCTTCTAGTTCAGCCATCAACTCTTCAGTATGGTTACTTGCTGTAAAGAACAACTGTAAGAAATTCTGAGGAATACCTGGAAGATTGCGTTTTTCCATATATCTCTTAATTGTGTGAAGACGATTAACATAAACATTTGCCTTCTGGCGAGCATTAATATCATCTTTTTCAATCTGAGCAAGACGTTGACTAACCGCAACTTGTTCATCTTCAATTTCCTTCAAAGTCGCTTGTAAGTTTTCTAAACGATCTTCAAGCAATGAATAAGGCTCAGAATGTTCCTCTTGTTCAGAAGTTAATTCCAATACAGATTCTTCTAAAGATTCTAACTCAGCTTGTAATCTATGAACATGACTAACATCCGTTTCAGATAGTAGGTAATTGTTACTCAATCGTTGAATATCTTCCACTAAAACAGCATTACTATCTTTCATGTGTTTCAAATATGTAGGAAGGGTTGTAACTAAGCCTTCTACTACTTTTTGAGCAGCGATTTCTCGTGTAAAGATATCATAAAGTGCATTAATCTCTTCTTGGATTTGAGTATTTTCGTACTCTGCATTATCCAATTCTAGTTTCGCAATATTCTCATGATTTTTCTTGAGAGCTTCATAAAGCAGTTGGAAACGCGCTTCAATATCTGTCTCAGAAAAATGATAATTAGCATCTAAAAGCTTACGGTAGCCATCTTCTAAATCTTCCAGTTGATCAGGTAGGTCTTTAGATAATGTTGCTACAATTGCTGGTATACGATCAACAATATGTGTCAAAGCCAAGATATGATTTTCAGCATTATCCAAAATCACAGCAGCTTCTACTGGGTCACCTGACGAATTTAAAGTTACAAACTGAGAAAACTCTGATTGGATATTTTCCAATTGTTTTTCAATTTCAGATAAACCTTGGCCATATTCTTTAGAATGATCAGCAACTCGGTGTTGCAACTCTTCAAACAAGTCCAAGGTATGAAGAACACGTCCACTATTTTTAGACTCTTGTTTCTCCAAATCTGCCAAGGCATTGCGAATTGCCGCAATATCTTCTTCAATCAAGGTAATTTGGCTCTCGATTTGGTCAATTTGATGACTAGCTTTGAAAAAACAGAATGAGTTGTTATAACCTTCTGCCTCGAAAAGATTATTTTCGATATCTGCAAAAGAGTTAAGAGATAGGTCAACCCATTTTTGGTTCCATTCACGGAAAGTCACCTGACTTTGTCCAATCAAGTGCATATTTTTTACAGCTTCAACTTCATCATTAACTGGAAGATTGTACAGTTCTTCTTTTTTATCTTCTAAAATTGCTAGTTTACTTTCATTGCGCTTCCTTACATAGATTGCGATAGCATAAGCAATGACCAATAAAACTGCAACTGCAATTATCAAATAAATTACTAGACTAGCAGACATATTAAACTCCTTTTTTACTTGAAACAATCGTAATGATTATATCATATTTTTTAGACCAAGGGAACTACTTCTCCCGATTTTTTAGACATCAAGTGTACTATAGACAGCATTTTCTTCGATAAACTCACGACGAGGCTCTACTCTATCCCCCATCAACATATCAAAGATTTTATCTGCTTCTGCAGCATCATCCACAGAAACTCTTGCCATCAAGCGATGTTCCGGATCCATGGTTGTTTCCCACAATTGGTGGTCATCCATTTCTCCCAGACCTTTATAGCGCTGAATGGTTGGTTTGGCACGTCCTTCACTGTGGCGAGCCAAGGCTTCTTGGAGTTTGATTTCTTGATCTGCACCTGGCTGGATGTATTCTTTAATCTCGCTTCCAACCTTGACACCATAGATTGGTGGTTGGGCAATATAAACATAACCAGCTTCTAGGATTGGTTTCATATAACGATAAATCAAGGTTAAAAGAAGAGTACGAATGTGGGCTCCATCGACATCGGCATCGGTCATCAAAACAAGTTTTTGGTAACGGGCTTTTGAAACATCAAATTCTGCACCAAATCCTGTTCCCATCGCTGTGAAAAGACTACGAATTTCTTCGTTAGCTAGAATCTTATCCATACTTGCCTTTTCAACGTTCAAAATCTTACCGCGGATTGGAAGAATTGCCTGAAATTCACGGTTACGACCAGATTTTGCTGATCCACCAGCTGAGTCTCCTTCGACGATGAAGAGTTCTGTTTCCGCAGGATTGTTAGAAGAACAGTCTGCTAGTTTCCCTGGAAGGTTGGAAATTTCCAAACCAGATTTTTTACGAGTGACTTCACGCGCACGCTTGGCAGCCACACGAGCCTTAGCAGCTAAAATTCCTTTTTCCACGATACGTTTGGCAATCTGTGGATTTTCCATGAGGAAATCAGAGAAGGCATCGCTGAAGAGGCGATTGGTAATCTTGACCACTTCGCTATTTCCCAATTTGGTCTTGGTTTGTCCTTCAAACTGTGGATTTGGGTGTTTAACTGAGATAACTGCAGTTAATCCTTCACGAACATCTTCCCCTGTTAGGTTGTCTTCATTGTCTTTCAGTAACTTATTTTTACGAGCATAATCGTTGATAACACGTGTCAAGGCTGTACGGAAACCTTGCTCATGCGTTCCACCTTCATGGGTATGAATATTATTGGCGAAACTCATGACATTTTCATGGTAACCCGTTGTGTACTGCATAGCTACTTCGACTGTGATATCATCCATTTCACCATCTGTGTAAATTGGTGTATCAAAGATAACATCCTTATTCTCGTTGATATATTCAACGTAGCTAGCAATCCCACCTTCATAGTGGTAATGCTTAGTTTGTTCTAGCCCCTCACGCTTATCTGTGATGGAGATTTGAAGACCACGATTTAGAAAGGCCAACTCTTGAATCCGTTTATTTAATTTATCAAAATCAAAAGTTGTTGTTTCAGTGAAAATTTCTGGATCCGGTGTAAAGTGAACTGTTGTTCCCGTTTTATCCGTATCTCCAACCATCTCAAGGTCTGCGACAACATGACCACGACGGTATTCTTGGTAATGAATTTTACCATTTTTGTGGACATGAACGTCTAATTGAGTTGAAAGGGCGTTAACAACTGAGGACCCCACTCCGTGAAGACCACCTGAGACCTTATATCCGCCACCGCCAAACTTTCCTCCAGCGTGAAGAACAGTAAAGACAGTCTCAACGGCAGGTCGACCTGTTTTTTCCTGAATATCGACTGGGATACCACGTCCATCATCAACAACTGTAATCGAATTATCTGGCTCAATAAAGACTTGAATATGGCTAGCAAATCCTGCCAAGGCCTCATCAATTGAGTTATCAACAATTTCCCAGACTAGATGGTGAAGACCTTCTTTTGAGGTTGATCCGATATACATCCCTGGACGCATACGAACAGCCTCTAGGCCCTCTAAAACTTGAATTTGACTGGCATCATAATCTTGTGCCTGCAGATTTTTAATTTCTTCTGTCATCTTTTTCCTTTTTCTTACATGTCTAATACTTGTCTTAAATTCACGATACTGGTAAACAAGTGGGTAGCTAGTCCTGCAGCTTGCCCGGCTTCGATATCAATTAATCGATCACCAATTACAAGACCAGAGTTAATCTGATATTTTTCTCTTAAATAAATCATGGACTCAGGGTTTGGTTTTCTCTTAAAGCCTGAGTTAGAAGTCACCACTTCTGTAAAATAAGCTACTATAGAGGTTTTTTCTAAAATTTCCAAGACCTGATCATTTCGATGAGAAACCAAAAAATGACGGCCACCTTGATTGGAGATATCTTTCAATAAATCAGAAACTCCATCAAATAAAATCGGGTGTTCAAGTTCTCTGGCTTCATTTTCCTTGTATTTTTCTAAAAAATTCTCTAAGTTGGGAGCGAATGTCTCAATCGCAAAATCAGTAGAAACCTTTAAAGCCTGATAGACACTATCATGGTCTTGTGTGATGCCATACAATGCCAATGTTTCAACAAATGCAGCTGTTGAAGTTTCGTAATTATCCAGTAAAGTTCCACCTAAATCCCAGATATAATCGTGATATTTCATACCCTTCATTATAGCATTTTTTTATGAAAAAAGCGATGATTTCCCTGAGTTTTCAACATAAAAAAACGAGAGTTTGACTCCCGTTTTACTGATTTTTACCAAAGACATCTCGATAGAGCATTCCTGTTCGTAAAGTCTCTGCGTCTCCTCCTAGTTGGTCCACCAACTCGTAGGCAAAGGCAAGGGCTGTTGAGGGGCCTCGACTGGTTGTCAAATGACCATCTACCACTACTGTTTCCTTGACGTAGTGACCATCAAGAATTTGCTCTTGAACGCCGTCATAACAAGTGTACTGCTTGTTTTTCAATAGCCCTGCTTGATTGAGAGCAATTGGCGCAGCACAAATGGCTGCTAGTTTTTTTCCTTCTTGCTCGAAACTTTGCAACTCTTGAATCAAGGCCTGATTATCGCGCAAATGTGCAGAACCAGGCATGCCGCCAGGAAGAACAACCATATCATAGTCTGATAAATCACCATCAAAGACACGATCTGCTCTTACTTGGATTGCATGCGAACCAGTCACTTGCTCTTCAAACCCAACCATATCACAAGTGATATTTGCCCGACGCAAAACATCCACAACTGTCAAAGCTTCAATTTCTTCAAAGCCCTGAGCTAACATAACTGCTACTTTTACCATAATTTTCTCCTTATTTGATTTGTTTTAATACAACCTTTTTCCGTTTGAATGGAACTTTTCCGCTCTTTTCTTCAGCTAGATTAGTCTGGTAACTCATCGATAAAAGCAAGCCAATACCAATCAAGTTACTGATAATAGCCGATCCACCTTGAGAAATGAAAGGTAAGGGAATCCCCGTCAAAGGAAGCAAACCTGTCACGGCACCGATATTCTCAAAGATATGGAAGAGCAACATCATAATCAAACCTGTGGAAATATAGGTGTAGAACTGGTTATTTGATCTAAGAGTAATCTTCAACATACGGTAAATCAGCATGAGGTAAAGTGCGATAACAAGGACAGAGCCAATAAAGCCAAAATCTTCTGCGATTACCGTGAAAATCATATCCGACTCTCGAACCGGAATAAGCAGATTCGAAGCATTAAAACCTTGACCAAATAAGCCACCGCTTCCAATGGCAATCTGTCCTTGAGCCTGCTGATAGGTCGTTGTTTGAGCAAAATCAAAAGGATTGAGCCAAGCCAAGATACGATTGATTTGGTAGGTCGGCATTCCCAGTTGATGGAGAAAAGCCCTTCCGTCCTTGCTGATAAAAATAGCTAAGAAACCAGCAATTCCTGTTACAGCAGTCACAAATACTGGGATAATAATTTTCCAAGAAACTCCTGATAGCAAGGCGATTCCTGAGAAAATGGCTACAAAAACCAAAGCCGTCCCCAAGTCACTTTGAAGTGCCAAAAGAACTAGGACTGGAATGGTAAAGAGAATCATCCAAAAAATTAACAAAAAGTCCAGCGGAACTGTACGTCTCCATTCCTTATGTTTTTTGGTAAACTGGACAATCACACGAGCCAACATGAGGATATAGGATATCTTCATAAACTCTGACGGCTGGAACAAGGTAACACCATTTACCGATACCCAGTTTTTGGCACCCGTTGATGCAACTAAGCTTGGATTATAAAAGACAATCGGCAAGACCATAAGTCCCAAGCCTAAAATATACAGAAAGGGTGTCACTTTCCATAGAAATTCTGTATTAAAGAGCATGACGATAAAACCAATCACAAGCCCCAAGGCGATCCAGGCGACCTGCTGCCCTAAAATGGGCAGAATATTGTTTGGATAATCATGACTAACAGCTATATAGATAGCCACCACGCCAATAACCAGTAGAAAAAATACTGGCAAGAGCAAACTATAATCGACTCTAGAGTCGAGAGAACGTTTCATATATACTAACCTTATACTTTCATACTATACTATTTATCAAAGTTCATTTAAAAATTTATCAACAGCCTCATCAACTTCGGATTGAGAGACGGTTTTAACAGTCGCTTCTTTTGCTAGAGAAGTCACTATTTGCTTGCCATATCGTTTTCCGACAATTCTCCTATCCAGAATGAGGGTTAAGGAACGTTGGTGTTCACGTCTCATACTTCTTCCCAAAGCCTGTTTTAAACGAATAATAGCCATTGGCAACTGATAATCATAAAAGGCATTTTTTCCTTCTTGAATTAGTTCCTGATTGATCTTTTTCGTCAAGGGTTCTTGGGGATTTTGGAAAGGAAGTCTTGGTACAACTTGAATCACAAAAGGATGACTTGAAAAATCAACTCCCTCCCAGAAACTTGCTGCACCAAGCAGGATTTGTTGTTCACCTTTTTCAAAGCGTTTCTTAAGCTGATGAACATCCCCATTTTTATACTGAGCCAAATGACTAACTGGAAGTAAATCCGATACTGCTAGAAGCATGTCTTTAGAAGTAAAGAGAACTAAAATCGGTTGCTGGAAATCTTGAACATCCATCAGCAAATCAGCTACCTCTTTGGCGTAGACTTCTAAGGAGGTTTCTGTTACTAGAGGAAAATCTTTGACCAAGACCACTTCTTGATCCTGTTTTTTACAAGCTTCAATCTTAACAAATTTAGCTTCGGGATAGCCTAACAGGTCTGCCAAAGAAACTCTTTGACTAATCTCAAGAGTGGCCGACACTCCCAAGACTTGGCATGAATCAGGCACTAAGGAAGATAGAAGAATACGGCCTGATTTTGTAGAAGAAATCTGAATTTTCTTTTGACTCGTTTCAGTTGCTTCAAGCCAGTAATCACCTTCAGCCGTAAAATAGCGGACCAGTTCCCCAAAGCCTTCTACCTCTAATTCTGAAAAATACTGATGGAGATTGGCAAGAGAATCTAAGATATTTTTCCTAGATTTGCCAGACTGAAATTGTTCTATCAAGTAGAAGCACTCAAAGCGAATACTTTCTAGTATTCGTTGCTGAACCTTATTTTGCTCCTCCAGTAAAGCCTTATCAAGCAAATCGATAATAGACTGGATATCGTAGGTCTCTTGAAGCAGATTTTCTAGGGCCAACAAAACTTTTTGGACTTCATCAATAATCAATAAACGATCACTGACAAATTCAGGATTATCTTCAAGTCTGGTTACAAGATAGGCATGATTGGTCACTAAGAGCTTGCAAGCTTGTGCCCTTTCTTGACTACGTTTCCAAAAATCTTCCGTCACAAATAAACTCTTGGATGATAAATTCCCATCATGACGAAGATCTGTCAGAAAATGTTGGTAACGGTAGAGTTGCCCAATTTCATCCAAATCTCCTGTCTCTGTCTCAGTCAGCCAGATCAAGAGTTGCATTTTAAAGCGTCTAAATAAGCGATTTTCATCATTTTCCTGCAAGGAACGATAAAAGGCATCCAACTTCAGATAATTGTGTGGTCCCTTTAAACTATGAATATCTATATGGAACACTTCCTTGAGACGTTTACCTTCTTCTTCCATGATTTGATTTTGAAGAATCTTTGTCGGAACGCTAAGGACAATCTGACGATTTTCCACTTGGGACAAAGCAGGTAAGAGATATCCATAAGTTTTACCAATCCCTGTCGGAGCTTGAATCAGAGAGACAGGCTCATCTTTCAATAGCAAGCCAACCTCTTTAGCAAAACTTTCTTGTTCCTCCCTCACTTCAAGGTTCAATAGAGAAATGTTTTTAGAAAAATCTTGGGATAGTTTTCGTGGCTCCAGGGGAGCTCCAGTTTTCTTGAAATACAGTCCTTGAACTTCGACCAAGTCTGGAGAACTAAGGATAGATTGGCCGCGATAAATTTCTTCAATAACCAGGTAGGACTCATATAAGAGGGCGTCATCCATTTCCAGCAAGCGTTCCAAGAGTCCTTTAGGAAGCTGGGCCATCTTTTTCCGTAGAAATAAGAGTAATTCCGCGGTAGCGTGTGCATCTGAAAGGGCTGTGTGAGCGTGCTTAAGAGGAATTCCTAATTCTCGACACAATATCGGCAAACTATATTTTTCCAGTTCTGGGAAAAAGACCTGAGCCAATTCGACCGTGTCAACACGAGGATTTCTTAGTTCATAACCTTCAAAAAATAAATTTTCCGCCAAGAGATTGGCATCAAACTGAACATTATGGGCTACAAAAATCCCATCCTCCACCAAGTCAAAGATTTTTCTTGCAACTTGCGAAAAAACAGGTGCTTGCGCCAGACGTTGATCTGTTAATCCTGTCAGTTCTTTGATATGAGCATCCAAGGGTTCATGTGGATTGACATCCGTCGTATAGTGATCAACGATTTTTCCGTCCTCAATCACGACAATTCCCACTTGGATAATTTTAGCCTTACTACCTGTGCTAGTTGCCTCTAAATCAACTACAACATAGCGATTACCAATCGTTTTCATTATAAAAAATTATACCAAAAAAAGGGCCATTTGGCACCTGCAAACATAGGATAATTTTCAAACTTAAGAAGGTTACTTGTATTAAAAATTCCAGCAAACAGAGCATCCTAGCCTACTAATTCTTTGAAAATATTGGAGAATAAGAAAAATTGAGAGAAGAAATGTTTGCATCTTCCTTCTCTCAACGAATCATTTACTTTATTTAACCATGTCAGGATCGTAGTCATAAAATCCTGTATCAAGGAAACGGTTTTTAGGGTGTAACTTACGTACTTCCTCATCCAGCAAGAAAGCTTGGTCATGGCTAAAGTTACCCTCTTGAATCAAGCTACGCGCTTGGATAAAGAGTTTTGCAATCTCAACAAAGTTCTGACCAGGTGTATAGAGACCTTCTAGTTTCCAGTGAGTAAAGCCATGTTCCACCAATTCTGTCAATTTGGTCATCAAATCAAGGTCATTGTTGGCAAAGATGTGGGTCCCATGATTGTCTTCAAAAATGGAATAGTGGCTCTCTGGGTCACTTGGCTCAGCCAAGAAGAGGTCACGCTTGCGCGTCTTTTCGTCATCGATATGTGTAAAGTTATAATAGTTTTGCAAGAGAGGACGCTTAGAATGGTGAATAACGCTAGCTCCGTAAACCAAAACTTCAGCAGGAATTTCCAAAATCTCTGGCATTTTGAAGAGTTCAGCAGATGGAATTTCACGCGCCAAAACAGCCTCAGATGCGCCAGCCTTTTGTCCCCAGAAGTTAATCTGGCGACTGCTAGTTACCATGGTTGAAGCATCGTAGATGGTCTTAAAGGAATAACCATCGCGGTTGACTACGTAAAAGACACCTGCATCCCCAATCGTAATGTAGTCTGTCTTGATTTCTTCCAAAAAGTCTAAGAAAGGCTTGATACGATCCATCATATCTTGGTGCATGAGGGCGTTAACCGCAACAATCAATTCCTTATCAGCATCATGAACCAGCTTAGCGATTTCACGCAATTGGTCATGACTAAAGGTTGTTGGCAGACGAAGGCCAAAATCTTTCTCACCAACATAGATACGATCTACGCCAACTTCGAGTAGTTGTTTAACTTGTTCAATACTTTCAGCAGTTGCTGTAATGATAATCTTTTCCATAAGAAAAATTATACCACATTTCTGGAAAATCAGCCATTCTTTAAAAATGAAAAGGGACTTTATTCTTATTGTAACCTTTCTGTAATAATTCTCTGCTGAAAAAATGATAAAATAGGTATGTACTGTTAAGGAGAGAATAATGCCCGTAAGAAAATTACAATCCTATGAGGTAGACTATCAAGAAGAATTAAGCCAGCAGGTTCCTCGCTATCAAGATTATACACCTGAAGCGCAATCTGATGCCAATCTCAAGGAAATCCTATTTTTTGTTAATATCGCTGTTTTTTGTATCTGTATTGCTATCTTTAGTTTTATCTTTTTAGCATTAAAATTATCAACTGCTCTTGCATTCGCTGCAGCAATCGGATCCAGCTTACTTGTTTTAAAAGTTCAGCGCTTTATTATCAAACAAAAACGTAGAAGATAAATCCAAAATATCGCCCCGTCTGGAGCGATATTTTTATTTTTTCTTTTTAGATGGTGTGTGGATGGCAATCTTCACTTCAAAGATTGTTCCCTTTGGTTTATTATCTTTAACAGTAATGGTTCCTTTTAAGGCATCTACAATTTGCTTGGCTAGGGATAATCCTAAACCAAAACCACCTTTTTGACGGGTTCTAGCCTTGTCCACTCGATAAAAACGGTCAAAAATTTTCTTCTTATCTTCTGCTGAAATACCGACTCCATTGTCGGAAACTAGCAAATAAAGATTACGATCAGTCGCTGAAATCATAAAATCAATTTCACCATCCTCCTCAGTATATTTGATAGCATTATCAAATAAGATGGTCATCAGTTGTTTCAAAAGAAGTTGATCTGTGACAATCGTACGATGGATACGATTTTCAAAACGAAAGACACGGTCATTTTCAGAAGCAATCATCTCATAGTTTGTGAAAGTCGTATTGAAAAAACTGGTTGGAACTTCTGCAAGTTCCGGCTTAATCCCATCATCTCTCCGAGCTAAATTCAACAAGTTCGTCGTCAAAAACCGCATATTTCGGACTTCTTCCAAACTCGATGCAATGCTTTCACTCACATCCATAATGGTAGCTTCTGGCTTGCGGAAAAGGGTCTCTAAACGATTTTGCAAAACTGCAAGTGGAGTTCGTAACTCATGACTGGCATTTTCCACAAAGGACTGTTGTTTCTGCATGCTCTCAAGCAGAGGACGAACACTGACCCTAGCTAGATAGAGACTGGCAAGTAAAGACAAAATCCAGAAACTTGCCATCACAATCACAATCAATTGCTCATGCTTTTGACTGGCCTGCTCCAACTGACTGGTATTAATCAAGACAGCTGCATACTTGATATTGGTTGAAACCGAACTGATATTGGTTTCCATCAAAATCATGCGATAAATTTCTTCTTGTCCATAGCTATTAAAAACCTGAATCTGGTAGATATGGCCTAGTTCTTTTTTCTCTAACTTAATCTTATCCAATCCCAAAAATCGGTTTCCAGAAAGGAGTTGGGTAAAATTCTTATCAAAGAGAATGACCTCTGTATTTGAACTAACATTGGGTTTTATCTCAGTCTTGCTAGTATCTGTAGCGGCATTCTCTAAATCTTTAATCTCTTCTGTTGCCCTATTTACCGCAAGCTGGATAACTGCCTGAGGATTTTCACTTAGTCCATGAAGCTTATCATCCACCGAAGTATAGAGACTCGAGTGCATGACCTGCAAAATAATCAGAGTCATGGTAGAGAAAATCAGAGTGAAGACACCAAAGTTACGGATAAAATAACTAAAGTCATCCGCATACCATGTTTTTTTTAGTTTACTGAACATCTTTTAAAATATACCCAACACTGCGCAAGGTTTGCAAATTCTCTGCAAAAGTGGTTCCTTTTAATTTCTTACGGACTTTTGAAACATAGACTTCGACAACTGAAATCGTTGTGTCACTATCAAATCCCCATAGACGATCAAAAATCTGAGTCTTAGGCAAAATAACATTTTGATTTTGAAGGAAATAAACTAATAAATCGAACTCTTTCCCCAGTAATTCGACAGGAGTATCTTCGACTTTAACGGTATTGGTTGACAAATTAACCACAATATTTCCATAAGTCAAGGTGTTTTCATTAAATTTACCTGAACGTTTGAGAAGGGCTTGAATCCGCATTTTGAGTTCTTCTAGGTAGAAAGGTTTGGTCAGATAATCATCTGCTCCCAGTTCAAATCCATGTCCCTTGTCATCCAAACTTTCCTTGGCGGTCATAATCAGAACTGGTGTCGTAATTCCTTTTTCACGCAATTCTTTCAAGACTTGGAAGCCATTTTTTTCAGGCAACATTAAATCGAGCAAAATCAAATCATAGACGCCACTTTCAGCTTCGTAGAGACCTTCTTCCCCATCAAATACCTGCATGACATCCGCAAAATCGTCTAAAAAGTCAAATACTGAATTTGACAGGCCTAGGTCATCCTCAACCAATAAGATTTTTATCATGAGAAACTCCTCCTTATTAAAACCATTATACCAAATTTGCCTTAAAAAAAACTCAACTCTCTACATTTTACATGAGATAGCTGAGTTTTCTTTTTATTTTAGGCTTATTTATGCGTTTCCGTATTGAAGAACGACTGCTTCCACTGCAGTTTTTTCACGGTTAATCAAGTCAACACGCGCTGCAATTTCCTTGATTCCCATACCGATATTACGGCTAAGAGCAAGGTCAGAAAGTTGCGGTTCAAAGAATTCCTTGTACTCTGCCAAGCGTTGCTGAGTCTTAAATACGTGAGCAGGAAGGATAACAAAGCTATCAAAGCTCATATCTCCACCAAGAGCTGCCTTAATCCAAGCCCAATTTTCACGAGCCCAAGACCATGCTGTTTCCTGAGTTGCCTGATGGCTTAAGAACTGGAAGTACCAAGCAGACAAGTCCTGTGGTTTAACCACAAATTTGTCCTTCCAAGAAGTAATCAAGTTTTGGATATTATCCGCATCTGTACTGTATGCAAGAGCTGCTGCCAACTGACGTTTAAAGACAGCATCTGTTGCGTGAGTATAAGTATCAAGATAAAGTGCTAACAAGTCTTTAGCCTCATGATGTTTCATCTCATTGATCAGAACTTGTGAGCGAATAGCTGCTGGAAGTCCTGCAAGATTCTCCTTGTGAGTCGCGAAGATTTGGCTAGCGACTTGACTAGCTTCTGCATCGTTTGAGCGAATCATCATAGAAACAGCCAACTGACGAACCAATTCATCCTCATCTGATTCTCCGTCTTTAGCTTCAAAACCAAGACGGTCATAATTATGACGAGCCAATTTAGCAACCAAGGCTTTGAAGGCTCTTTCAGCTTCTGTTCCTTCATCGATAAAGCGCTCGAGGGCAGAAATTACTTGAGAAACAGCTGAAACGACAAGGTAAGATTCTTCCTTAGCAAGTTTATCAAGGACTGGAAGCAAGTCAGCATAAGAAATGTGCCCTGCTTCAGCAAGCAGACGACGTTCTTGAACGATCTGCAGTTTACTTGTGTTATCAAGCTCAACTAGGTCAGCAAGAACAGCATCTAACAAGTCTCCTTGATAGTCTGTAATGTAGTGGGCTGTATTTTCTGTATTGAGACGAAGTGCTGTTTTGTTTTCTGCAAGAAGGGCTGCGTAGCCAGGGATTTCGATGCTTTCAGTTTCGAGTGTATCAGGCAAGCCTTTCCAGTTGCTGTTTAGTGGCACAACCCAGAGACGGTTCTTATCTTCGTGCTCACCGATGAAGAATTGTTTTTGTGAAATCTTCAAGACATCATTTTCAACTTTGACAGTGAGAACTGGATAACCAGGTTGTTCCAACCAAGAATCCATGAAGGCTGCGACATCACGTCCAGACGCTTGACCAAGAGCATCCCAAAGGTCACGACCAATGGTATTGCTGTATTGATGTTTTTCAAAGTAAGCGTGCAAACCTTTAGCGAAATCAGCATCTCCTAGCCAACGACGAAGCATGTGCATGAGACGGCTTCCTTTGGCATAGACGATAGCTCCGTCAAAGAGCGTATTGATTTCATCTGGATGTTTAACTTCGACGTGAACAGACTGAACACCATCAGTCGCATCACGTTTCAAGGCAGACGGAACACCACCTGTTTGGAAATCTTCAAAGATATTCCAGCTTGGTTCAATAGCATCTACACAGACGTACTCCATCATGTTAGCAAAGCTTTCATTGAGCCAAAGATCATCCCACCATTTCATAGTTACCAGGTTACCAAACCATTGGTGAGCCAATTCATGGGCCACAACAAGGGCAACTTGTTGACGGCTGGCAAAGGTAGAGTTCTCATCTACAACCAAGTAAACTTCACGGTAAGTCACAAGACCCCAGTTTTCCATAGCTCCAGCTGAGAAGTCAGGAAGGGCGATGTGGAGAGATTGAGGGATTGGGTACTTAACTCCATAGTAATCTTCGTAAAACTCGATAGAGCGAACAGCGATGTCCAGTGAAAAATCAAGGTTAGATAGTGGGTGGGCTTTGGTTGAATAAACACCTACGAGGGTACCGTTTTTAGTTTTAGCCGTTACACCTTGCAAATCACCTGCTACAAAGGCTAATAAGTAAGAAGACATGCGAGGTGTTGTCTCAAACTTCCAGATACCTGTTTCCTTGCGGTTTTCAACATCGATTTCTGGCATGTTAGACAAGGCCAATTCACCTTCTGCTTGGTCAAAACGTAGAGCAAGATCAAAAGTTGCTTTAGCTTCTGGCTCATCCACACATGGGAAGGCTTCGCGCGCAAAATGACTTTCAAACTGTGTTGACAAGACTTCCTTCTTGACTCCATCAACTGTGTAATAAGAAGGGTAAATCCCTGTCATGTTGTCTGTAATTTTTCCTGAAAAAGCGATAACCACTTCAACTTGACCAGCCTCAGCTAATTCAATATGAAGGGCTTCATTGTCATGGTCAACCGTAAATGGGCGAGTTTGACCTGCAACTTCTACAGAGGCGATTTCCAAGTCTTTTTGATGAAGTGAAATACGGTCACTCTGTGCTTGACCAGTGATGGTCACCTTCCCAGAAAAGGTCTTGGTCTCACGACTCAAGTCTAAAAATAAATCATAATGTTCAGGAACAAATTGCTTAATAAAATGTTCAACTGCTTGCATAGTTTTCTCCTATTCTAAGTTTAAGAGCTACTGCTCTTCTTCAAACAAACTTATTATATCATGTTTTGCCTGAGAAAAAAGGATTGGACGGTGATTTCCAAAACTTTCTTCCGTCTAACAGTCTACAGTGGGTAGACCTTGCGAAATTCTTCTAAAACAACCTTGCTTTCAGGTGTAAAAATCAGTCCTGCTTCTCTCAGCCACTCGGCGAAACAATCCTCATGAACCTGACGCCAATAGGCTAGGGATTTGTCACCTTCCCCTTCCTTAAAGGCATGTTGAGCAGAAACTTGATTGAAGGGTTGGACAGAAACCTTTGTAATTTCAACAATACAGACAGCCTGATTTTGACTATCTAAAATGACATCAAAAGTTCCTTCTTGAGGAAGAGACTCGGCTTCTAGTGCATAGAGGTCGTAGGCTGATGCTGTTGCAGTCTTTTCGCCTCTTAAAACCAAATCTGCTAAAAGGTCTGGTTCCACTCCAAAAGCCCAAGCATCGATTTCATCTCCTATAGAGGGGTTAATTTTCTTGTATGCATTCCACATTTCCTGCGGTGTCATGGGTTGCTCCTTTGTAATTTTTTACTTTCTTCTTTTATGTGTTTAAGATGATCTGGATGGTCAATCTCTAAATTAAAAATCTCTGGAATAGAACTATAGTGGATAATGCATTCGATACCCATCTGATTCATTTTTTGTATGAAAGAAACATTCAGATATCCTGCTACAGCAAAGTCAATCTTTTTCATCCTTGCTTTATCCTGCATATCTCTTAGCATATCTAACATTATTGGACTTTCCATATCATGCCATTGACTGTTTCTCACAGTCGCAAAAACAAAAGAAGTTAAATCATTCATTCCAACTATAATCTTTGAAATACTAGTTTCCAGTATCCTGTCCAAGTCAAAATAAGCTGACGGTAATTCAACCATTGTGCCGATTTTCCCAGTAAAACCATGCTCACGCAATACTGTAATAGCTTGGTTTAATTGGTCAGCATCATTGACAAAAGGAAAAATAACAGACAGATTAGGATTGGTTTGATAAACTTTTGTAACAACATTTGCCTCAGCATGAAATTCATCCGGACACGCCAGCAAACGCCTAGTTCCTCTATATCCAAATAAGGGATGATTTTCATCAAAATACTCTTTAGTCCCCTTTAGACAATTAGCTTCTGTATTCGTTAATTCAGAAAAACGATACCAGACTTCTTCATCTGAGTACAGGGAGCAGATAGTCTCTAGATAATCTTTTACAAATTGCTGACAACTTGGCAATAGTATGTTTTGATTGAGCTCTCTCAATAAGTATTCCCCACGAATCATACCAATGTGGTGAAATAGTTGGGGGTAAACTTTTTCAAGAATTTTTTCGCCACTAAGAGCTAGTTGATTTTTCATCATTCACCTTCCAATTCATGTAAGAAGTATTGCCCAGTTCTGAAAATCCTAATAATTCAGACTTAACCTTCAAGACTAGTGGCGATGCATTTTCTTCTGTGATCTCTTGAATATCCATCCAAATGCTCCTACTTCAAAGACCAGCCACCATCTATTGTCAGAATTTGTCCCTGCATGGCAGATGCCTTTCCACTGGCCAAAAAGAGACTGACTTCTGCCACTTCTTCTGACTCAATCCAGCGCTTGATTGGTGTTTCACTCGCCACCCAGTCCGCTAAACCACCTGGTTCAAAGTCGGAAGCAGTCATACCCGTCTTGACTGCTCCTGGAGCAATTCCAAAGACCTGAATCCCAGCTTCTGCATAGTCTAGAGCCAACTGCTTGGTGAAGCCAGCCAAAGCATGCTTAGAGGAAGTATAGGCATGACCACCACCGCCTGCTAGGCTAGAAGCGATAGAACACATATTGATAATGATCCCCTTTTTATTTTCCAACATTTGTGTCAAATAATAGCGAGTCAACTCTACTGGAGTAACGTAGTTGATTTCAAAAATCTCTTGAATTTCCTGCGCTGATTGTTCCAACAGTGGTTTGTAATCATCCAAAACTCCAGCAGTATTGCACAAAATATCTACCTGAGGACACCAGTCAAAAACTGGCTCCAAGTCCAAGGTCAAATCTCTCTGTAAAAAGTGAAAATCATCCTCTAAGAGTGGATTTTCACCTTGGTCAACTCCATAAACTTGATAGTCCTTCTCTAAAAAAAGTCGAGCCTGAGCCAGGCCAATTCCTGAACTCACTCCTGTAATGAGTACACGTCTAGTCATGCACTTCTACCCAATCTGTCGCCAAAACATCACAAGGTGTCGGACTCCACATGGAAAAACCTTCTCCTTCTCCAGACACGTTGATTAGGAAATAAGGTGTCACTTCAAGTGCAACCCCGTTTTGTTCAATGGTGTCAAAAAGTTGGACATAGTTTTCAGCACCTCCCCAACCAGTTCGTACATATTTTTTCTTAGCCTTTAATCCAGGTAGAATTTCTTCAAATGTCATGTTTTTCTCCTTTAATATCAATAATTCTCCCCTTCATTATAACAAAAAAAACGCTTTAAAACGGCTTTTTGACTGTGATTTATTTACATCTGCTTCTACTTACGGCAAATTATTCCCTGCTGCAAGATAAATTTCATACCATTCTTTTCTTGTTAAGCTAAAGTTTGCCGCTTGGCTAACTTCTCTCAAGTGCTTAGGATTTGTGGTACCTACAACTGCCTGCATTTTTGCTGGATAACGCAATATCCAAGAAACGGCAATAGTTGAAGAGGTTACTCCATATTTAATAGCTAAACGATCAAGTACTTGATTTAAAGCTTGAAATTTCTCATTTCCAACAAAATTCCCTTTAAAATACCCAAATTGTAAGACAGACCATGCTTGAATGACCACATCGTGTAATTTGCAATATTCAAAAATGCTGCCATCTCGCATAGCTGCTTGACTATCTTCCATATTAACATGAAAACCTGATTCGAATCCTGGAGTAAAAGCCGCACTCAATTGTAGTTGATTAACAGCTAACGGCTGCTTGACATCTTTTTTAAGTAACTCCATCATCATAGGATTTTGATTAGAAACTCCAAAATTTCGAACCTTACCTTGTTTATAAAGGAGATCAAAGGCTTCTGCTACTTGGTCAGATTCCATCAAAGCATCTGGTCGATGAAGGAGCAAGCTATCTAGATGATCAATCTTCAATCTTTGCAAAATTCCGTCAACTGATTTTATAATATAGTCCTTAGAAAAATCAAAATAGGTAAATTCTTCAATGCGAATTCCACATTTTGACTGAATCCACATCTCTTCTCTTAAATCTGGCCGATTTTTTAGGACAAGACCTAACAGTTCTTCACAACGACCACGACCATATATATCAGCCAAGTCAAAAGCATTGATTCCAACAGAAAGTGCTGTTTCTACAAGCTCTTCAACTTCTTTTACAGACTTATCTTCTATTCTCATCATTCCGAGAACAATTTCTGATAATTCTTTGTCATCTTGACCAAGAGTTGTGTATCTCATCAAATTTTTCTCCTTTGATTCTACATTCTTCAATTAATTATAACAAAAAACCGCTTTTCAACGGCTTTTTGACTATATTTCACTCCATTTTATCTTCTTAAACCCACGGAACAAGAGAAAGATTCAAATATTATAGAGCCTCTATTTTTACCCAATCACACTTCCGTTTGGTACAGCTGGATCAACTGTGAGAAGGGTTAATTTTCCATCATGTTCAGCTGAGAGGATCATACCTTGGCTGACATATTTCTTCATCATTTTACGAGGTTTGAGATTGGCAACAATTTGGACTTTCTTGCCGACCAATTCTTGTTCGTTTGGATAGTATTTTGCAATTCCTGAGAGGATTTGACGATCTTCTCCGTCACCAGCATCCAAGCGGAATTGAAGCAACTTATCTGAACCTTCTACTTTAGACACTTCTTTGACTTCTGCGACACGGATTTCGACCTTGTCAAAGTCTTCAAACTTGATTTCTTCCTTGTTTAGTTTGAGTTCAACTTCATCTGGATTCCATTCTTTCTCGACTGCTGGTTTGTTACCTTCCATTTGTTCCTTGATATAGGCGATTTCTTCTTCCATATCCAGACGTGGGAAGATTGGTGTTCCTTTAGCAACTACAGTCACACCTGCTGGGAAGTCAGCCAAGCTCAAGTTTTCAAGGCTCGCTACTTCTTCCAAGCCAAGTTGATTCAATACTGCACAACTGGTTTCCATCATAAACGGCTCAATCAAGTGAGCAACGACACGAAGGCTAGCTGCCAAGTGACTCATGACACTTGCCAATTGGTCACGAAGAGCTTCATCCTTGGCCAAGACCCATGGTGCGGTCTCATCGATGTATTTGTTAGTACGAGAGATAAGGGTCCAGACTGCTTCAAGTGCACGTGGGTAGTCAACTGCTTCCATGTGTGTATGGTAGTCAGCGATTGATTCAGCAGCTACTTGAGCAAGAGCATGGTCAAACTCTGTTACACCTTCTACATAGGCAGGAATTTGTCCATCAAAGTACTTGTTAATCATAGAAACCGTACGGTTGAGGAGGTTTCCAAGGTCATTGGCCAATTCGTAGTTGATACGGCCTACATAGTCCTCTGGAGTGAAGGTTCCGTCTGAACCAACTGGAAGGCTACGCATGAGATAGTAACGAAGTGGATCTAGTCCATAACGCTCTACCAACATTTCAGGGTAAACGACATTCCCTTTAGATTTAGACATTTTGCCGTCTTTCATGACGAACCAACCGTGAGCAATCAAACGATCTGGCAATTTGATATCTAACATCATAAGAAGGATTGGCCAGTAGATAGAGTGGAATCGAAGGATGTCTTTTCCTACCA
Source organism: Streptococcus sp. 27098_8_103 (assembly GCF_041432345.1). Classification (GTDB taxonomy): domain Bacteria; phylum Bacillota; class Bacilli; order Lactobacillales; family Streptococcaceae; genus Streptococcus; species Streptococcus mitis_BV. The sequence continues at coordinate 44,284 of NZ_JAPVZK010000003.1, read as the reverse complement.
TGTGGAAGACTGTGCCATTCCAGAACTTGTCAAAGTTACTATGTTCGTCTTGACCGTAGTCAAGAGCTGTCGCATAGTTAAGAAGAGCATCAATCCAAACGTATACAACATGTTTGGGATTTGATGGTACCGGAACACCCCATGTAAAGGTTGTACGAGAAACCGCCAAATCCTCTAAACCTGGCTCAATAAAGTTGCGAAGCATTTCATTCAGACGACCATCTGGAGTGATAAATTCAGGATGAGCTTTGAAAAATTCTACTAGACGGTCTTGGTATTTGCTGAGGCGAAGGAAATAAGACTCTTCAGATACCCATTCCACTTCGTGACCTGATGGAGCGATACCACCAGTCACATTTCCAGCTTCGTCACGGAAAACTTCTGCAAGTTGACTTTCTGTAAAGAATTCCTCATCTGAAACTGAATACCAACCGGAATATTCACCCAAGTAGATGTCATCTTGAGCCAGCAAGCGTTCAAAGACTTGCGCCACTACTTTTTCATGGTAGTCATCAGTTGTGCGAATAAACTTATCGTATGAGATATCGAGTAATTGCCAGAGTTCTTTAACTCCAACTGCCATCCCATCAACATAGGCTTGAGGTGTGATGCCAGCTTCTTCTGCTTTCTGCTGGATTTTCTGACCATGCTCATCAAGACCTGTCAGATAAAAGACATCGTAGCCCATCAGGCGTTTGTAACGTGCTAGGACATCACAGGCGATGGTTGTGTAGGCAGAACCGATATGAAGTTTACCAGATGGATAGTAAATCGGCGTTGTAATATAAAAATTCTTTTCAGACATAATTTTTCCTTTCCAGGCAAATGGAACCTGTTTTTCTAACACTTCATTATATCACATTTTTAAGGATTTTCGATAGGGAAATATATACAAAAACAAGATAGACGAGTGTCCATCTTGTTGATCTTATTCATAACGAAGGGCTTCAATTGGATCAAGTTTCGATGCCTTGTTGGCTGGCAAGACTCCAAAAATCATACCAACGCTAGCCGAAACTGCAAGACTAAATAGGGCAACCGGGATTGATACTCCCACTTCTATACCCGCTATCAATCCTTGCAAAAGTAGACCAGCTATAGCTGTTAAGCCTGTCGCAATGGTTAGACCAATAACTCCACCAAGCAAGGTCAAAATCATGGATTCAATCAAAAACTGGATTAAAATATTGGCACGTGTCGCACCCAAAGCCTTACGGAGACCAATCTCACGAGTACGCTCTGTCACCGAAACCAGCATGATGTTCATAACACCAGTCCCCCCAACAAAAAGGGAAATTCCTGCAATGGCACTAATAATCGTAGTTATAAAGCCGAACAGTTGTTGTACTTCTTGGAAGGCTGCAGTCGCATCTGCCACCTGATACTCCCCTTGCTGAAGACCAGCAATCTCGGTCAATTTTCTAGCTAATTCTGGTCCCACTGTTGGTGTCAAACTGGTATCATTGACACGGAAGACAATATCAGAAATTTCATCCATATTGAAGTTGTTGGCAAGAGAAATATTAGTCGTAATGGGAAGTCCACCAATACCAAAAGTCTTGGCAGTCTTGGCCTCATCGCTAGTATAGACACCAATGACACGATAGCTAAAGCCACCAACATCTATAACCTGGTTAACAGCTTCTTGAGCAGATCCAAACAGGCTATTAGCAAGTTCTTGGTCTAGCAAAATGACACTGGCCACATCTTTATAATCCTGAGCTATGAAACTGCGGCCTGCAACAATTTCATTTTCAACCGCCTTCATGTAAGTAATATTTCCACCTGTCAAGCTAGCGCGCTCCACTTTTTTATCTTTATAAGACAGGGTGGTATTTGTTGAGTTGGTTACATAGTAACTATCTATCCCCTTCAGTTTAGCTGCCTCCCTGACCCAAGACTCTTGTGGTTTTGGTGGTTCAACAGGAACATTCTCTTCTTTCCCAGAGACTGTCAATGCTGATTGTTTTTGGGTAAAAGAACCGTCTTTACTTTTAATAGGCGAGAAAAAGACATGGATATTCTTCTGTGACTTGGTCATGTTTTTATTGACCTGACGAGACATGGAATCACCTAGAGCCATAATCACAACAACCGATGACACACCTATGATAATCCCAATCATAGTAAGAAAAGAGCGCATCTTATGTGCCATGATAGATGAAAAGGCAAATTTCAGATTCTGCATCTTAGTTTTCCTCCTTTTCTAACTGAGCACTGTCAGATGAAATAACTCCATCTCGAATGACAATCTGGCGTTTGGCATAAGCAGCGATTTCAGGCTCATGCGTTACCATGATAATGGTTTTTCCTTCTTTGTTCAAGTCAACCAATAGTTGCATAATTTGATTCCCTGTTTTGGTATCCAAGGCTCCTGTCGGTTCGTCCGCCAGGATAATAGAAGGATTGTTTACCAAGGCACGCGCAATAGCTACACGTTGCTTTTGACCACCAGATAATTCTGAAGGTAAATGGTGACTACGCTCAGTCAATTCAACCTTATCTAGATATTCCTCAGCTAACTTGCGCCGTTTTGAAGCTGAAACTCCCGCGTAAATCAAGGGCAATTCTACGTTTTGCAGAGCATTGAGTTTAGATAGAAGAAAGAACTGCTGAAAGACAAATCCGATTTGTTGATTGCGGACCTTGGCTAGTTGTTTTTCACCGAGTCCAGCTACTTCTTGGCCTTCAAGATAATATTCTCCACTGGTTGGTGTATCCAACATACCAATCGTATTCATGAGAGTAGACTTACCCGAACCAGATGGTCCCATGATGGCAACAAATTCACCCTCATTCACTTCTAGGTTGATATTTTTGAGAACCTGCAGTTCTTGGTCACCGTTACGGTAGCTTCTGCAGATATTTTTTAGACTAATTAGTTGCTTCATCAGCCTTCACCTCTTTTCCTTCCTCTAGAGAAGACGTTGGGTTACTGATGACCTTGACTCCATTTGTCAGACCTGAAGTGATTTCTTGGTTGTCTGCATCAGCATTTCCCAAACCAACTTCCACTTTCTTAGCCTTTTTCTGCTCGTCAAGCACCCAGACATAGTTCTTATCATTTTCAGTCACAATACTTGTTAGAGGAACCAAAATGGCTTTACTCTTATTCTTGACCTCAACACTTACTGAGAATCCTTGTTTCAAATCACCGATTTCACTTGTAACATCGATAGTATATGGATATTTAGAACCAGAATTACCACCTGCTGCGGCAGTAGCTGCACTTGCCGCTTCACCATTGTTTTTAGGGTAGTCAGAAATGTAGCTAATCTTACCAGTCCAGCTCTTATCTTGGTAAACTTTAGAAGTAAAGGTTACTTCTTGTCCTACAGAGAGGTTGGCAAGGTTATATTCAGATAGTTCCCCCTTAACTTGCAAGTTTTCATTGCTAACGACATGAACTACCACCTGGCTAGCTCCAGTTGGAGATTTAGAAACATTACGGTTGACTTCGACCACAGTTCCCTCTAGGGTACTGAGAACCGTCATTGCATCCAACTGACTTTGAGCCTTGCTTAATTGTGCTGCTGCATCTGCACGAGCATCACGAGCATCACCTAGTTGTGCATCAATAGATGACACTGCATTTCCTGAGACTGGAGCTGGAGTTTGCCCTGCAGCTCCTTCGCCTCCTGCTGGCGTTGGCAACTGTGGAGCCGGAGTTGAAGCAGCTTCATTTCGTGCTTGATTGAGTTCATTGATATGACGATCTGCCTTAGCTACTGCTCGGCTAGCTGAATCATAGGCCGCCTGGGCTTCTGAACTACTGTACTTGACTAAAGCCTGTCCTTCGCTGACCTTATCACCCACAGAAACAAGGATTTCATCTAAATCTCCCTTACTAGCATCAAAATAAACATATTGTTCATTTTTTGCTGTTACTGTCCCTGACAATAAAACAGAGGATGCGACGCTTCCTTCCTTGGCAACAACAAGATGAGTAGGCTCATCTTTTACCGTGGTCTGAGATGGTTGTCTAAAGAGCAAAATTCCCCCAGCACCTAATACAACTACACTGGCAGCACCGATTGCTGCATACAATTGCCACTTTTTAGCTTTACCATTCTTTTTCATAATGAAACTCCTTTTTGATTTAAAGTCCTTAACAATATTATATAAAAATTAGCAAATATAAACAATAACAGTTCAGAACGAAATAATGACATTTCGGGATTTGATTATTGTTCGGAATCTATTTTTTACTACCATTGTACTAGTTATATAATACACTTTATTTTTCCTTTTTGCAAGCCTTTTCTTTAATTTTTTTGAACGTAGCAGATTTTTGCAATCAAATCAAAAAAAAGATAGAATATGACTATCAAAAAATGACACTCTACTATTTAAAAGAGTATAAAGGAGTTTTCAATGAGAGAATATGATATCATTGCTATCGGTGGTGGTAGCGGAGGAATTGCTACCATGAACCGTGCTGGTGAACACGGAGCTAAAGCGGCCGTTATTGAGGAAAAGAAATTAGGTGGAACCTGTGTCAACGTCGGTTGTGTTCCTAAAAAAATCATGTGGTACGGGGCGCAAATCGCTGAGACTTTCCATCAATTTGGAGAAGACTACGGCTTTAAGACTACTGATCTTAACTTTGACTTTGCTACCCTACGTCGCAATCGTGAAGCCTATATTGATCGCGCTCGTTCTTCTTATGATGGCAGTTTTAAACGCAACGGAGTAGACTTGATTGAAGGCCATGCTGAATTTGTAGATTCTCATACTGTCAGCGTAAATGGTGAACTGATTCGTGCTAAACATATCGTGATTGCTACTGGTGCCCATCCCAGTATTCCAAACGTTCCTGGTGCTGAACTAGGTGGCTCTTCTGATGATGTATTTGCTTGGGAAGAATTGCCAGAGTCAGTTGCTATTCTAGGCGCTGGTTATATTGCCGTTGAATTGGCTGGCGTACTCCACACTTTTGGTGTCAAGACAGACCTCTTTGTTCGCCGTGATCGTCCTTTACGTGGTTTTGATTCTTACATCGTTGAAGGTCTGGTCAAGGAAATGGAAAGAACAAACTTACCACTTCACACTCACAAAGTCCCTGTTAAGTTAGAAAAAACTGCTGAAGGCATTACCATTCATTTCGAAGATGGTACTAGTCACACAGCTAGTCAAGTTATCTGGGCTACTGGTCGCCGTCCAAACGTTAAGGGCTTGCAACTTGAAAAAGCTGGAGTAACTCTGAACGAACGTGGCTTTATCCAAGTAGATGAATACCAAAATACTGTTATTGAAGGAATCTACGCTCTAGGTGATGTAACAGGTGAAAAAGAACTAACTCCAGTTGCTATCAAAGCTGGACGTACCCTATCTGAACGTCTCTTTAACGGAAAAACTACTGCAAAAATGGATTACTCAACTATTCCAACTGTCGTCTTTTCACACCCTGCTATCGGAACTGTTGGTTTGACAGAAGAGCAAGCTATTAAAGAATACGGTCAAGACCAAATCAAGGTTTACAAATCAAGCTTTACGTCTATGTACTCTGCTTGCACTGACAACCGTCAAGAAACTCGTTTCAAATTGATTACAGCTGGTTCAGAAGAAAAAGTTGTCGGACTTCATGGAATTGGCTATGGTGTTGATGAAATGATTCAAGGATTTGCTGTTGCTATCAAAATGGGAGCAACCAAGGCAGACTTTGATGCAACTGTGGCGATTCACCCAACTGCATCTGAAGAATTTGTAACTATGCGTTAATCGAAACAACAGAAGCTGATACAAATGTGTCTGCTTCTTTTTTGATGTTTTCGAATCGATGAAAACAACTTAACCAATAAGCAAAATCGGCCGTTACAGTTTTTGTTACCTTGTTTTAAAAAATTGGTTGACAATAATTACTCTACGAGTATAATAGTTACTATACATCAGAAAAGAGGTTAACTATTTTGAAAAAAGCTCATATTTATGCTATCCCTGCTATTGGAGCTGCTCTCATTGCTGTTTTGGCACAAATCAGTCTTCCAATTGGACCTGTTCCCTTCACTCTGCAAAACTTTGCAATCGGCTTGATTGCAACTGTCTTTAGACCAAGAGAGGCTGTACTTTCTGTTGGACTCTATCTTCTTCTAGGTGCTATCGGTCTTCCTGTTTTTGCAGGAGGTGGAGCTGGTTTTCAGGCTTTAGTTGGTCCTACTGCAGGCTATCTTTGGTTTTATCTTGTTTATTCTGGACTTACATCCTCTCTAACCAACAGCAAGAGTAGTGTTGTCAAGATTTTTCTTGCAAACCTCTTGGGTGATGCCCTTGTCTTTGTCGGCGGGATTCTCAGCTTACATTTTCTTGCTGGAATGGCATTTGAAAAAGCTCTTGTTGTGGGGGTCATTCCCTTTATCATTCCAGACCTTGGTAAAATTATTGCTATTAGTTTTATTAGCCGTCCATTACTTCAACGCCTTAAAAATCAAGCTTACTTTGCTAACTAAAAAAGGATATCGAGTTGTCATGACTCAATATCCTTTTCTTTTATTTTGACAACTTAGTTACCTTTAAAGGCATCCACCATTGTTTGAAATTCTTCATTTGAGAGAGTAATTCCTTTGCCCATTTTAGTATGATCTGGGCTCCAAGCACGAATATCAAACTTTGCAGGAGCACCATTAAAGCTCACACGGTTGATTTCCTTGGTCCAACCTTTTTCGTTTTCAGAAAGAGTCAACAAGTGCTCTTCGATTTCAAATGTAAATTCTGCCATTTTCTTCTCCTTTTTTAGCTTTCATTAGTTTATTCGTAAAATCTTGTAGATTTTAGGAAAATTTTATATAATATTGATATAAAAGAAGGGAGGCCACTATGAGACATAAATTCCAGCAAGTTCTAGATAAAATACATGACTTTTTAAATGGACATGATCAACCTGACCATACTGAAAGCAACTCCCTTACAGCCACTATTGAAGAGGCTATCCAGAAACAAACCGCTGTTCACCTTATCTTGTCAGAGACAAGTTTTACAGGTGACATCATCAAATACGATCAGCAACGCCAGCAAATTATCGTGAAAAATTTTGCCAAAAATGTGACCCGTATTATCCGCATAAGCGATATTCAACGCCTACGATTTGTCCCTTCAACTGTCCAAACAGCCCAAAAAAATAGATTTAAGAAAGAGTGAGATGTAGTTGCTTCATCCCACTCTTTTTTCTTAGCGAATTTGTTCAAAATGTAAATGAACTGCGATATGATCTCCATAACCACTTCTTTCCAAGTCACGTTGTAGACGATAGGAAATGTAGTGTTCTGCAATGGTAATGTAACCTGCACCCAATAAACGATGTTCAACCAAAGACTGAATCATGCTAATGGTAGCACGTTCCACCTTGGCCTCTTCCAAATCCAAAACCACTTTCTTAGTGACTTGTGCAAGGTTTTGACGTAAATCATCTGTCAATACATAGACAGTCTGGGCTGCCTTTAAGATAGCTTGATAAATCTTATCTGGATTGAATTCAGCAATTTCTCCATCACGTTTGATTACTTGCATAGGTTTCTCCTTTATTCTTTGTTTTCTTTGATTTCTGCCAGCATTTTTTCTTCTTCTGCTGTCAGTTGATAATGTTCAAGCAAATCCGGTCTTCGTTCATAGGTTTTCTTCAAACTCTCATACAATCGCCACTGACGAATCTTTTCATGGTGACCACTCATCAATACATCTGGTACAACCATACCTCGATAATCATAGGGACGTGTGTACTGAGGATATTCAAGAAGGCCAGAAGAAAAACTATCATCTTGGTGGCTGGACTCCTTGCCAATCACTTCTGGAATCAGGCGAACCGTCGCATCAATCATGGTCATAGCCGCCAACTCTCCACCAGTCAAGACATAGTCGCCCAGGGAAATCTCATCTGTCACCAAGGTCTTAATACGCTCATCATAACCCTCGTAGTGACCACAGATAAATATCAGTTCCTCTTCTTTGGACAAATCCTCAGCATAAGCCTGATCAAACTGCTTTCCAGCTGGATCGAGGAGAATAACGCGCGGATTTTTCTTTTCAATAGCGTCAAAGGCATCGAAAATAGGTTGTGCTCGTAGCAACATCCCCTGACCACCTCCGTAGGGCTCATCGTCTACATGGCGGGCCTTTTCAGCATTTTCTCGAAAATTATGATACTGGATATCCAAGAGCCCTTTTTCTCGAGCCTTTCCAACAATTGAGTGCTCCAGTGGAGAAAACATCTCTGGAAAGAGGGTTAAAATATCAATCTTCATCGTCTAACCCTTCTAAGATTTCTACATCGACGCGGTTATTTGGAATATCGACATTGAGAACCACTGGTGGGATATAAGGCAATAACAAATCACGCTTGCCTTTCCGCTTGACCACCCAGACATCGTTGGCACCTGGTTGCAGGATTTCCTTGATGGTTCCAATCAAGTTATCACCCTCATAGACTTCCAAACCGATAATCTCGTGATAATAAAATTCACCATCGTCTAGGTCATTCAAATCTTCCTCAGCAACCTTGAGACTGTATCCCTTGTACTTTTCGATAGCATTGATATGGTACATGTCTTTGAATTTGATAATATCAAAATTCTTATGCTTACGGTGGCTAGCAATGGTCACTGTTTGAACAAACTGATCTTTTTCATCAAACAAAGCCAGCTCAGCCCCTTTTTTAAACCGTTCTTCTGCAAAATCTGTCACAGACAAGACTCGCATCTCACCCTGCAACCCTTGCGTATTGACGATTTTCCCAACATTAAAGTAGTTCATCTTGTCTCCTGTAGTCTCCTTCTTTCCATCTTATTCTGACAATTCTTGAATAATAGTCGCAATTTTTTCGGATTCAGACCACTGTAAATAATGGTGATTCCCTCCTAAAATGAGTTTAGTATTGGAAGTCCAATATTCTGATTCTCTGTACTCTTTTTCTCTATAAGCCTGACAAAAAATAAACACAGGGATATGAGCTTCTACAAATACATTCTCAAAATCTTCTTCAGTAATCTCTCCAGATATCTGAAATCCTGTATATTGATTTTCCAACTCTGAACCTTTTTCTTGCATTATTTCCCAGATTTCTTTATTAATTTCATGACTAAATGTTGCTTGAGTTAAGTTCTTAAAATAAAGTTCAGGACCACACTCCTCAATCAGCCTCATCTGCTCTTCCATTTCTGGATAAGGATTTTCTGAAAAATCAGCAAACATGACGTTTTTAGTTGTCGGTTCAATTGCTACTAAAGCCTGACACTGAATTGGTTTCTTGAGTAATTTGCAAGCTAAAATTCCACTCAAACTATGTGCACAAAGTATATATTCAGAAATCCCTAATTCTTCAAGTACTTTATAAACCGAATCTGCAAGATTATCTAGATTTTTTCCAGTTTGGTCATGAATCGAACTCCTACCTGTGTTCGGAAAATCAATTGTCAAATAACCAATTGTAGGAGGAAGTTTTTCAAGTATAAGTGAAAAATTTTCATAACTCGGTAGCAATCCTGCTCCATTTAGACAAACTAGCATTTTCTTTTGCTTTTGATAAGTAACAGAGAGACTACCAATTTCTGTAGATACTTCAAACCTCTTCATAAAGAAATCCACTCGTTCTATATAATGAATTATTAAAAACCCTTATCCTTTATTTTAACACGTTCCAAGGATTTTCTCAAGTTGGAGGAAGATACATAGAGATGTCGCTATAGTCCAAAAAGTGCTAATAGTTTCCTCTTTAATGTTAATTTATATTTGAAAGATGAGATATTCACATTCCCATTATACATATTACTATTTACTATAAAATGTATACTCGCCAATTTCACCCTGACTTGTTTTCCATTTCATTCTTAAACTAGGCATATTCTCTGGTAAATTTGTATGAATCAATAAGCATGTATAATTCTTTAAATTTTTAACTGTATGCAGTTTATCATTATCAACTAAACGATTACTTTTTGAATCATAGATTAAAGAATAAAATTCTATAATTTCAATATCAACTTCCTTTGGATAAAAAATCAAATGGTTATAATGTTTATCATTTTCATCATGTTTAAACTCATATATATGATGAAATCTCGTATGTAAGGAATCAAATTCGATTGGTTTAATTACCTGAATTTCGATATTATTGATATAGGCCTTATTCTGAAAACTAATTTTTAAAATTACACCTATAAAAGTCGAAATCTGTAAAATTCGCAATAACCAATCAATGTACATTGCCCAATCTATGTTTAAAATACAATCAATGTTCATTCTTTTCCAGTCCCCCTTCAAAAATCCTTCCAAATCCCGATTATGCTGTTACTTGATGGATGCTATTTTACACTTCTCCACACAAAAAAAGCGAGACATCCGTCCCGCCCTTCTTATTTTTCGTCAATAACGATTCTTACTTTTTTGTCTTCAGTTGGGACAGAGTAGACAATCGTTCTTATCGCAGAAATAGTGCGACCCTTACGACCGATTACACGACCCACATCGCTTTGATCAAGATCCAAATGATATTCCAAAAACTCTGGTGTATCTTCAATCTTGATAGTTAAGGCATCTGGTTGTGAAATCAAGGGTTTCACAATCGCAATAATGAGATTTTCAATCGTATCCATCTGTCAACCTACTTTAAACTTATTTTGAGAATTTAGAATCGTGGAATTTCTTCAATACACCTTCTTTTGAAAGGATGTTGCGAACTGTATCTGAAGGTTGAGCTCCATCAGCCAACCATGCAAGAACGCGGTCTTCTTTCAAAGTTACTTGGTTTTCAGCAACAAGTGGGTTGTAAGTTCCAACTGTTTCGATGAAACGTCCGTCACGTGGTGAACGTGAATCTGCTACGTTGATACGGTAGAAAGGTTTTTTCTTAGAACCCATACGAGTCAAACGGATTTTAACTGCCATTTTTAAAGTCTCTTTTCTTATTTTTTATTTCGGTGAAATAGCTAAGCTATTTAGCACATGTTCTATTATATCAGATTTCTGACAGGTGTCAAGAAAAAAACTTGACAGACTATAAAATTCTTAAACCATTTAGAAATTTGTTAGAAGTAGGAAATAAATGTTTGAAAGAGGCTATCCGTAAATACTATTTTAGAAACATTTTATAAAGAGCATCAAGTCAAACTCTTCATATCGCCTGAACGAGATTTGGATACTTGGCTTCTAAATCTCAAGCCTGTTCCCAAACGAAATATCAAGGATTTTAAGAATGATATCTACTAATTAATTTATAAAATATGAATTAATAGATTCTAAATAGGGGAATAATTTAGTTCTGTAAAAATTAACTTCTACACCTATAACGCTTATTCTGATAGACTTTATAACAGTCTAAGAAAAAAAGTAGAGATTCATACAGTATCTAGATTTTCCAAAAATTCCTTATCATCAAATATTATTAACGAAACTATCCAAACCAAATCCGATGCATTGCTTCAAAGAATTCTTTAGTTGTTTGACTAGCGAGGGCTTTTATTAAAAAATTTTTTCAAATAATTGCCACCTTGGCACATAAATTCTTGCTTTCCAAATTTAAATGTGATATATTTATAACATAAAATTTAAGTGTTATATATTTATAACACAAAAAAGGAGTCTATCATGAAAAAAAGTCAAAAAATGCGTGGCCTCATTGCAATGATTGCCGTAGCTCTCTTTATTGATTTTATTGTTTTATTTGGTTCTAATCTTAGTTGGGGACCCAAGTTAGTTATTACTGGTATTTCAGTGTCAGGTCAGATTGTAGCTATTTGGAGCTGGCTACATACGAAACCACGGCCTCATAAGATTCAGAAAGATAAGGGAAAGACTATTTTTGACTTGTCTGCTAAGCTTTACACGATACTTGTGTTGGCAGCAAGCATTTTTTATACAGTAGGGATTTGGGTTGCGACCCCAAGCGAAAGTTCTGGTATTAGAGAATGGATTTTGGGGATTGGCCTCGTTATTGAAGTGATTGTATTTGGTTTTTTCTCTTTGAAAAATGTCAAGGAAACTCCGGACGAACGCTTTTATGCCAATTTAGCAAAGGCAGCTAGCTTGATGTTAGTTTTTACATTAGGCGCACTGATGATCCTAACAGTTATCATTGGGTATATGGGGTCTCTCACTCTTTACATGGGTCAAGTCTTTATTAGCATAGCTGCCTTGATTTTCATCTTTGCGATTGTCTACTTTATCTTGGAACGGAGAGGATAAGCATGGCCAAAGAAAGCAAGATTATTACTAATCTCAAATCTGTTCGTGAGTCGACAGGCATGACCCAGCAGGAGTTAGCCGACCTCATCGGCATGCGACGCGAGACAATTCTGCACTTGGAAAATAACCGTTACAACCCTTCGCTGGAAATGGCTCTTAAAATTGCTCAAGTTTTTAATCTGAAAGTAGAAGACCTCTTTGAACTCAGACAAAAAGAGGAAGCATAATTCTTTTCGAGACCTAGTATTAAGTTCATTGACTAATTAGGAATGGAAGTCAAAAGAAAAAATCCTTTGAAAATGTACTCTTTTAAAATATAGCAATTCTTTCGAATTAACGTTTACTAATTGTGATGCTTTACGAGCTTTCTTAAGATCTGGTTCCCAAAATACTTTGAGTACACTTATGGCATTGATGCCCCAAAACAAGCGACTTTCTGGTTGGCTTCCTATTAAACTGTCTTGTCACTAATATTTGAAATCCCCTTCCTTTTAGGGTACAATAGTAGAAATGAATTTTTGAGAGGAATAGAATGAAAAAACTAGCAACCCTTCTTTTACTATCCACTGTAGCTCTAGCTGGGTGTAGTAGCATCCAACGTAGTTTGCGTGGCGATGACTATATAGATTCTAGCTTGGCCGCTGAGGAAAGCTCCAAAGCAGCAGCCCAATCTGCCAAGGAGTTAAACGATGCTTTAACAAACGAAAACGCCAATTTCCCACAACTATCTAAAGAAGTTGCTGAAGACGAGGCTGAAGTGATTCTCCACACAAGTCAAGGAGATATCCGTATCAAATTCTTCCCTAAACTCGCTCCTCTAGCGGTTGAAAACTTCCTCACTCACGCCAAAGAAGGCTACTATAACGGCATTACCTTCCACCGTGTCATCGATGGCTTCATGGTTCAAACTGGAGATCCAAAAGGGGACGGTACAGGTGGTCAGTCCATCTGGCATGACAAGGATAAGACTAAAGACAAGGGAACTGGTTTCAAAAACGAGATTACTCCTTATCTCTATAACATCCGTGGTGCTCTTTCTATGGCTAATACTGGTCAACCAAACACCAATGGCAGCCAGTTCTTCATCAACCAAAACTCTACAGATACCTCTGCTAAACTCCCTACAAGCAAGTATCCAAAGAAAATCATCGAAGCCTATAAAGAAGGGGGAAACCCTAGTCTAGATGGCAAACACCCAGTCTTTGGTCAAGTGATTGATGGTATGGACGTTGTAGATAAAATTGCTAAAGCCGAAAAAGATGAAAAAGACAAGCCAACTACTGCTATTACAATCGAAAGCATCGAAGTGGTGAAAGACTACGATTTTAAATCTTAAAAACAAAAAATACAGTACCCACTTTCGGTACTGTATTTCTTTTATCCTTATTTTTAAGTTAGATTATTAAAATCCCATATTTGGTCCATCCAGCCTTCATAGAAGTCTGGTTCGTGGCAGACCATAAGGATAGATCCCTTGTATTCTTTGAGAGCACGTTTAAGTTCATCCTTGGCATCCACATCCAAGTGGTTGGTCGGCTCGTCCAACACTAAAACGTTGTTTTCACGATTCATCAGGAGACAGAAGCGTACCTTGGCTTGTTCCCCACCTGACAGAACCTGAATTTGACTTTCAATATGCTTGGTTGTCAAACCACAACGGGCAAGGACTGCACGGACTTCTGCTTGGTTAAGTGCAGGAAAAGCATTCCAGACAGCCTCTAGTGGTGTTTGACGATTTCCACCTTCTACTTCTTGTTCAAAGTAGCCAAGTTCTAGATAATCTCCACGCTCCACTTCCCCAGCGATTGGTGGAATAATACCCAAAAGACTCTTCAAGAGAGTTGTTTTCCCGATACCATTAGCACCAATAATGGCAACCTTTTGATTGCGTTCAAAGGTAAGGTTTAAGGGCTTCGTAAGAGGTCGGTCATAACCGATTTGCAAGTCCTTGGCTTGGAAGATAAAGCGGCCTGGTGTACGAGCTGGTTTGAAATCAAAGGATGGCTTTGGTTTCTCACTTTGGAGTTCGATAATATCCATCTTATCCAATTTCTTCTGGCGAGACATGGCCATGTTTCGTGTTGCAACACGCGCTTTGTTTCGTGCGACAAAATCTTTAAGGTCCGCAATCTCTTTCTGCTGACGTTCGTAGGCAGCCTCTAGCTGAGATTTCTTCATAGCATAGACTTCTTGGAACTGGTAGTAGTCACCAGAATAACGCGTCAGCTGTTGATTTTCCACATGGTAGACAATATTGATAACGTCATTTAGGAATGGAATATCGTGTGAAATAAGAACAAAGGCATTCTCATAGTTTTGGAGATAGCGCTTGAGCCAATCAATATGCTCAGCATCCAAGTAGTTGGTCGGCTCATCCAAAAGTAAGATATCAGGCTTTTCAAGGAGAAGTTTTGCCAAAAGCACCTTGGTTCTTTGCCCACCTGACAAAGAAGTTACATCTGTATCCATGCCAAAATCCATGACACCAAGGGCACGCGCTACTTCGTCAATCTTAGCATCCAAGGTATAGAAATCACGACACTCCAGACGGTCTTGAAGTTCGCCAACTTCTTCCATGAGAGCATCAACATCCGCTCCATCTTCAGCCATTTCCATATAGAGGTCATTGATACGAGCTTCAGCTTTGAAAAGCTCATCAAAGGCCGTACGGAGAACATCACGTACCGACTGCCCTTCAGCAAGGACGGAGTGCTGATCCAAGTAACCAGCGGTTACATATTTGGACCACTCAACCTTCCCTTCATCTGGCAGCATTTTACCAGTCACGATGCTCATAAAGGTTGATTTCCCTTCACCATTAGCACCGACCAGACCGATATGTTCCCCCTTTAGGAGACGGAAGGACACATCTTCAAAAATTGCACGGTCACCAAAACCGTGACTCAGATTTTTAACTTCTAAAATACTCATTTTAATTCCTTATCTTGTTTTTATGTAATCGTTTATAGAGGAGCCAAGCCAGATAGCCACCCAAGGTATTGGTCCACAAATCATCAATTTCAAAGACGCGATTAAAATCAAAGAAAAAGTCCAAGACTAACTGCGTACACTCAATTCCAAGACTCAATAGAAAACTGAAAAAAATCACTTTTCTTGTTTTCCGCAAGTTTGGATGGAGATAAAGGAGTTGAAACACCAAAGGAAAAAGTAAGAAGACATTGAGGATATTTTGTAGAAAAAGCCAACATAATTGTCCAATGTCACTCACTTCACCCAGTTTCCAGAGAGAATTGAAAGGAATCAAAAGAAAAACCAGGTGTCCAAGATGCTGAATACCTGGAGTTTCCACCCCCACGGGAGAATGTTCTTGAGGAGTAAAGCAAAAGTAAACGATACAAATACTATAGAAAATGACTCCCCAGACCAAAACATGATTATAAGTCTTCTTCATCATTAAGGATTGACTGCTGCGACTGCTTTCTGGCGGTCACGTTTCATTGTATTAGAACGCAATTGTCCACAAGCTGCATCAATATCTGTACCATGCTCTTGACGGACGACACAGTTAACCCCTTTTTTCTTAAGCGTATCATAAAAGGCCAGGACGCGCTCTTTAGGACTACGGCTATATTGGTCATGCTCACTAACTGGGTTATAAGGAATCAAGTTTACATAAGACAATTTCTTGATATTCTTGAGCAATTCAGCCAATTCTAAGGCTTGTTCTACACCATCATTGACTTCATTGAGCATGATATACTCAAAGGTCACACGACGATTTGTTGTTTCGATGTAGTACTCAATAGCAGCAAAGAGTTTTTCAATCGGAAAGGCACGGTTAATCTTCATGATGCTTGAGCGCAATTCATTATTGGGTGCATGAAGGGAAACGGCAAGATTGACCTGAACTCCTTCATTAGCAAAATCACGAATTTTATGGGCCAAACCTGAGGTTGAAACCGTAATGTGACGAGCACCGATGGCCATTCCCTTGTCATCATTGATAGTACGAACGAAATTCAAGACATTGTTGTAATTATCAAATGGTTCACCGATACCCATGACAACGATATGGCTGACGCGCTCGTCCTGACCACGCTCATCAAAGTATTTCTGAACCAGCATGATTTGCGCTACAATCTCCCCATTATTGAGGTCACGTTGCTTCTTGATCAAACCAGAGGCACAGAAGGTACAACCGATATTACAGCCGACCTGAGTGGTCACACAGACTGACAAACCGTAGTGCTGACGCATAAGTACTGTCTCAATCAACATACCATCAGGCAACTCAAAGAGATATTTGACAGTACCATCAGCAGACTCTTGCACGATACGCTGTTTCAAGGGATTGACCACAAACTGATCATTAAGCTTAGCAATCAAATCTTTTGACAGGTTGGTCATCTCTTCAAATGACTGGACACGTTTACGGTAGAGCCATTCCCAAATTTGGTCTGCACGGAATTTCTTTTCTCCCTGCTCCAAAACCCATTCCTGCATGGTTTGACGTGTTAAACTATAAATTGACGGTTTCATTTCTTCTCCTTATTCTCTACTCACTTCTGACGAATGACAAAATGACGTTGTCCCTTGTCCTCTTTCTGAGAATGCTGGTCTTTCTGACGACGTCTATTTTTCTTATCTGCATTCGGTTTTCGTTTGGTTTGAGTCGGCTTCTTTCCTTTTCTAGAAGGTGTTTCTTCTTCCTTCTTACGCATTTTCTTGTCAAATGATGCTCGCTTAGGGGCTTCATTTTCTAGGACAAAATAGGCACAACCATAACTACAATACTCTAAAAGGTAGTCTTGTAAACGACTGATTTTTTCAAGTTTTTCTTCTGTTCGATCATCCTTGTAAAAACCTCGTAGGCGAAGCTGTTCGTTGCTCCAGTCTCCCACGACATAATCAAACTTTGTTAAGACTTCTGAAAAACGCTGATTAAAAGCCGTCACATCAAAGGCATCCTTGATATTTTCCACCAAGGAAAAAGCTATCCCTTCCGTTTCGACCTTGTCCCCATGTAAATGGAACTCAGGACCAGGAAACTTGTTATAGTTGTATAATTCAGGTGCAATTTCTTTTCGCATAGATATCCTTTTTTCACGATTACTTAATACTTTATTCTACCATAATTTCTAGCAGTTAGCACGTTTCTCATAAAAATGAAAAAAGTCTGACGATTTTGTCAGACCAAAATAATATAACCTTAAAAAGAGAAGAACAATTCTTCCCTCCAACTATCATTATTTAGCAGCTGCGTACAATTCATCTACTTTGTTCCAGTTGATCACTGAGAAGAAAGCTTTGATGTAGTCAGGACGCACGTTGCGGTATTTTACGTAGTAAGCATGTTCCCAAACGTCCAAGCCCAAGATTGGTTTTTTGCCTTCTGAGATTGGTGTGTCTTGGTTTGCTGTTGAAGTCACTTCAAGTTTACCTTCTTTGTTAACAACCAACCATGCCCATCCTGAACCGAAACGAGTTGTTGCTGCTGCAGTAAAGGCTGCTTGGAATTCTTCAAATGAACCAAATGTTGCATCGATTGCTGCTGCAAGTTCTGCTGAAGGAGCTGTTTTCTCAGGAGTCATCAATTCCCAGAAAAGAGCGTGGTTCAAGTGTCCACCACCGTTGTTGATAAGTGCTTGACGGATATCAGCTGGGATAGATTCTACATCAGCAAGCAAGGCTTCAAGATCTTCACCAATTTCAGGGTGTTTTTCAAGAGCTGCATTAGCATTGTTGACATAAGTTTGATGGTGTTTGTCATGGTGCAAGTGCATTGTTTCCGCATCGATGTATGGTTCCAAAGCGTCGTATGCATATGGAAGATCTGGTAAGATAATAGCCATCTGTAATACCTCTTTTTCTTTCTATATGAAAATGATAACGCAAACATTCACTTTTTTCAAGTTTTTTGCTTATAGATGAAGAAATCACCGAAATACTTTCTAATAATACTCTTTGAAAATCTCTTCAAACTGCGTCAACGTCGCCTTGCCGTAGGTATGGTTACTGACTTCGTCAGTTTCATCCGCAACCTCAAAACATGTTTTGAGCTGACTTCGTCAGTCTTATCTACAATCTCAAAGCAGTGCTTTAAGCAACCTGCGGCTAGTTTGCTCTTTGATTTTCATTGAGTATAAAATAAGCAAATCAGCAAGAAACCCACGACAAGCTAATCCTGACGCGGGCTGGAGTTTCAAAAAAATATCAATTGACCTGACTAGCAATCTGTAAGAGTGCCTTTTCAAAAAGGAAACCTTTTTCATAAAGACCTGTCTTAATCTGATAGTCTGTCTCAATCAAATAAGAAATAGCTTGCTTCAAAAAACTCAAGGAAAGTCCTCGCGAATCTCTTAATGCAAACTTGATTTGATAGGGATTGGGAGTGCGTCCTAGATAACTACCTAAACTATTTGCAATCTGCGCTTCTGTTTGGCCAGACTCCGACAAAATTTTTACCTGAGTAAAAGTCCGAAATTGTCCTAGCATGACTGCAATCAGTTTAATTTCATCTTCCCCTTGCAAGGTCAAATCTCTAACCAAGTCACGCGCCTGATCCATCTT
This sequence comes from Streptococcus sp. 27098_8_103, assembly GCF_041432345.1. Taxonomy (GTDB): domain Bacteria; phylum Bacillota; class Bacilli; order Lactobacillales; family Streptococcaceae; genus Streptococcus; species Streptococcus mitis_BV. The sequence continues at coordinate 25,585 of NZ_JAPVZK010000003.1, read as the reverse complement.
TTTAGTCAGAATAAACTGAGTTAAATCAAAAATATTGTCCTGCAAGGTCTTGGGAATTGCGTTAACAATATCCTCTTCCTCGATAACAGAGTCTTCCTTATAGGACTGTAAAAAGAGGAGATTTTTCTGAATTTCACTAAATTGAAAACCCGACTTGATGAGAAGATTTTCAAAAGAATGATTAGCAAACTGCAGACCTTGTTTCTGGCTCCACTTTTGGAAATACTGGCGCAATTCTTGTTCTTTGGCTTCTACTGCGTCAAAAACCTTGGCATCACGCTTAAGTAATTTTACCAGCCGTCTCTTGCTATCCAGCTTTCCTTCTGCAAAGATTAACAACTTGGTTGTTGGTGAAGGATTATCAAGGTATTCCTCAAACGACTTGAGTTCATCATCTGTTAAAAAGCGTTTCTTGGCTGTTGTGATATCGACAAAATGATCCAATATCACGATTTTTTCATCGGCAAAGAAAGGAAGGCTGACCAGCTCCAGTTCAACATCCTTGTAAACCACTTCTTTCATATCAAAGTAGGCAAAGTTTAGGTCGGCAGAATCATAACCAATCTGTTTCAATACTTGACTCTTCATAACTTCAAACTGACCCTGGTCTGTCCCTGTAAAAAGGCTCAGACTAGGTAAATTTGATAAAGTCAACTTCTGACTTTCTTCAATAGCTAGCATCGTCTCTCCTTTCTTCTGATTTTTTAATGAATTTAATCAATATAGCGCAATTTCCCACGGAAATCTTCTAGGCTTTCGTACCCTTTTTCCGCCATGATTGCTTTCAGTTCATTAGTAATGCGGTCAAAAGTACCAACTCCCTCTTTGTGAAGTGTTGTTCCTACCTGCACCATACTCGCTCCACAGAGGATATGTTCAAAGGCATCACGACCAGTCAAAACGCCACCTGTTCCGATGATTTGAATTTGAGGATTTAAGCGTTGATAAAAGGCATGAACATTAGCTAGAGCAGTCGGTTTGATATACTCACCACCAATGCCACCGAAACCATTTTTAGGACGAATAACGACAGACTCATCTTCTATATAAAGGCCGTTTCCGATAGAGTTGACGCAGTTGACAAACTTAAGAGGATACTTATTAAAAATAGCTGCCGCTTGGTCAAAGTGAACAATGTCAAAATATGGTGGCAATTTAATTCCAAGAGGTTTGGTGAAGTAGGCAAATACTTCTGTCAAAATCCGGTCTGTTGTCTCAAAATCATAGGCAATCTGAGGTTTTCCTGGAACATTTGGACAGGAGAGGTTTAGCTCAGTCAGACCACGAAACTCACTCTCTTGGACTTTTTTCAAGATAGTATGGGTTTCCTCTGGAGACATGCCGACTAGAGATAGGAAGAAAATTCGGTTTGGCTCTTTTTCTTGCAAATCCAAAAGATAATCCAAATAATAGTCTAAGCCATTATTTGGCAAGCCCATAGAGTTGATAGAACCAAGTGGAACATCTTGATAGCGTGGCTCAGGGTTTCCCTGACGAAAGTCCAAGGTCGCTGTCTTAGTCACAAAAGTTCCTGCCACTGAGTTTTTAACCCCTTCCAGCTCCTCTACCGTCATACAAGCCACACCTGCTGCATTCATCAAACAATTGTCAAACTCAAAACCAGCAATTTGCGTTTTCGTTGATACCATGATTCTGATCCTCCAGATTCCTTTTATTGCTAATATTATACCATATTTTCAGATTTTCTCTTTGAGAAAGATATTTACAAGAAAAAGGTTCGTTTTTATCTATTTTTAAAAAGTCTCAAAACTAAATTGATAGAATTTTTAGAAAATTTTTGTTTTTTCTCTTTACAGTTAAAAAAAATTCTGCTATAATGACACACATAATTAAATTAGAATTTAAGGAGAACGATATGACATCTGCTAAAGAATATATCCAAAGCGTGTTTGAAACTGTAAAAGCTCGTAACGGGCACGAGGCTGAGTTCCTTCAAGCTGTTGAAGAATTTTTCAACACTTTAGAACCTGTATTCGAAAAACACCCTGAGTATATCGAAGAAAATATCTTGGCACGTATTACTGAGCCAGAGCGCGTGATTTCTTTCCGTGTTCCTTGGGTTGACCGTGATGGAAAAGTTCAAGTAAACCGCGGTTACCGTGTTCAATTCAACTCAGCTGTTGGACCATACAAAGGCGGACTTCGTTTCCACCCAACTGTAAACCAAGGGATTTTGAAATTCCTCGGATTTGAACAAATCTTTAAAAACGTTTTGACTGGACTTCCAATCGGTGGAGGTAAAGGTGGATCAGACTTCGATCCTAAAGGTAAAACAGATGCTGAAGTGATGCGCTTCTGCCAAAGCTTCATGACTGAATTGCAAAAACACATCGGACCATCACTTGACGTACCTGCTGGTGATATCGGTGTAGGTGGACGCGAAATTGGTTACCTTTACGGTCAATACAAACGTCTTAACCAATTTGATGCTGGTGTCTTGACTGGTAAACCTCTTGGGTTTGGTGGTAGCTTGATTCGTCCAGAAGCAACTGGTTACGGTTTGGTTTACTACACTGAAGAAATGCTCAAAGCTAACGGTAATAGCTTTGCTGGTAAGAAAGTGGTCATTTCAGGTTCTGGTAACGTTGCTCAATACGCGCTTCAAAAAGCAACTGAACTTGGTGCAACTGTTATCTCTGTATCTGACTCAAATGGTTATGTCATCGATGAAAATGGTATCGACTTCGATCTATTGGTTGATGTTAAAGAAAAACGTCGCGCTCGTTTGACTGAGTATGCTGCTGAAAAAGCAACTGCAACATATCACGAAGGTTCTGTATGGACTTACGCTGGAAACTATGACATTGCGCTTCCATGTGCGACTCAAAACGAAATCAACGGTGAAGCAGCTAAACGCTTAGTTGCTCAAGGCATTATCTGTGTATCTGAAGGTGCCAACATGCCAAGCGACCTTGATGCCATCAAAGTTTACAAAGAAAATGGTATTTTCTACGGACCTGCCAAAGCTGCCAATGCCGGTGGTGTAGCCGTTTCAGCCCTTGAAATGAGCCAAAACAGTCTTCGCCTTTCATGGACTCGTGAAGAAGTTGATGGACGTCTCAAAGACATCATGACAAACATCTTCAATACAGCTAAAACAACTTCAGAAACATATGGTCTTGATAAAGACTACCTTGCAGGAGCTAACATTGCTGCCTTTGAAAATGTAGCAAACGCTATGATTGCCCAAGGTATTGTTTAAGATTCATTTGCTTAATCCTCAATCGCTTCGATTGGGGATTTTTAGCTTGAATTAAACAGTTGGAAAATTACTTACTCGCCCCCTTTTTTGCCCCTTTTAGAACAAAAAGAAAAACCGCTACTCCTAAGAATAGCGGTTTAATCATGTTTTTAAGCTACAATGTAGTTGCTCTATTATTTGGCGTTTTTTCTTTTAAAGACTTTTTGCCCAGTTTAACTTCTTAAGAAAGCCAAATGATATTCTCCATTCAATTTAACTGCTACTTTCTCGTGGATAGACTGATTTTTTAAAGAACAAATTTCTCCATATTTCCAACTTTCGTGCTCCCCTGATAATCTAGTGACTGACTTCACTTGATTATCTAAGTTAGCAACTGTAGCACTAAGCTCTTCTTTTGGAATAATTTCTTCAGTAATTGTAAATAATTGTTCCCCTATCTTCAACTCTCTGGCTTCTTGCTCATTGATAGCAAATTCTCCTACTAAGCGAACATTAAATAAGTCAGAAACTTTTATAAGTTCTTCTTTAGAAATATTATCAAGTAGTTTACATTTATAGAAAGTACTATCAATTTTTATGGCAAATTCTCTATTCTTGGTTTGATATAAGTCACCAATCTCCAACAAATCATTCTTTATTTCATCATTGGAATCATCGTAAGATATTTCATAAATATCATAATGATTGCTTACTTTACTTTCAATATCTTCATATAAAATTAATTGATTAGTTACACCATAATGCTCTCCTTTATAATCAAATCGATTATAACTTGAGTCGAGAAATTTAACATCATACTTCTCATATGTGCATCCAGTCAATCCAAGTAAACTTAAGAAAAAAATTACGGAAAGATAGATCTTTTTGAATTTCATAGTTCTCCTCCTAATTTTCTATAGTTAAATTATCAAAAATCAATAACGCCTCTCTCCAATATGTCTTTACAGACTTATTTTGGATATGAAGTAAAGTCAAAACAATTCCCAAACTTCCATCCAAAAATTTAACACTCCCTTCATTTCAATCATAGTATATAATTAAACACCTTTTCTGCTTACAACTACTAAATTAGCAACAAACAATAATAAAACATAAAAAATTAAAGCCAATAAATAGGTTGTGCTTCTAAAATTATTTTCTAAAATTATATTAACTGGCAAAATTACTGGAATCCAAAAAATATTAAGAAAAACTTTATTTGTTGCAAATAATATAAATAAACTTTCTACAACAGCAATAAGTAAATTGCCACCTTTCGCAATAAACAATGTCAATAGCATGTGGAAATGATTTAGCAATATTAGTAATAACCAACTAACTATTCCTACGTAAAAATAATATGAAAAGTGTTCTAACTCTATACCTACAACTACCCATAAAGGAATAGTGAGTAAAGATAATAGTAAATCTAACACAAAAATTTTCGCTCCCCATATACTGGCTGTATTTCTCGAGCCTTTAATATTCTGATAATTATTAGCATTGATTTCTTGTTCAGATACTAATAAAGTGATTATCGTAGTTATCATACAATAGCCTAACATGGGTAAAAAGATAATATTTTCCAATACAATCGTGTTATTTACAGATAATATGTAAATTGGAATTGTCAATAGTTGTATAGTAGACAAAATCAAAATAATGTATAGTTGATACGAATCTTTAAATTTAATCATTTCACTTTTTAGCAATTGGATCATTACTTAACCTCCAATTTAACATTAACAAAGAAACAATAAATAGAATCAATGATAGAAATACGGTAAATACTACCATTTTAACGTCTGTTACATGATTTGTTAAATCTAAATCTCCTGACGGTTTTATATACATAAGACTATAAGCAATTTTATAATGATATGTAAAAGGAAAGAAGAACCAAAAGCTACTTTGAGCGATAAAAGGTGCAACCAAAAAACAAATCAAGGAGTTAATAGATACTAAGATATAGGGGTTGATCTGTTTCGAAAATAGATACAAGAGTGGCAATACCCATATGGATGTTATCGAAATAAGTACTAAACAAATTAAGTCACCAATTATATTCAATGATATTAAGTCGCCATACAAAAAATTACTTGTAAATAATAATATAGCTAAAAACCATACGTTCGAAATGAGTAAATCTTTTAATTTTAAAAGTATCTTTACGATATATATTTTTATGCTATCATTTCGAAAGTATATATTCTGGAAGTTTCCTGCAGCTTCTTCTGCTTTATAATCATATAAAAATAACAATCCAATAAGCGTGTACAAAAAGACGGCTTCCCACCAATATATTGAAAAACTTTCTAGAATACTCGGTCCAACAAGTAATACAGCTATTAAAATCGACAATCCAAGAGCTATTATCAAGAATTTTTTGGATGTATTTTTTCGCTGTTTTAACCATTCTGATTTAAATATTTTTATCATATTGCGTCACCTCCATGAACAATTCTTATAAATAAAGATTCTAAATCATCACTTTGAACATTCGAACCATCGTAAAAAATTTGACCATCATGTAAAATAACAACTTTATCTGCCACTTTACTAACTTCATACAGTTGATGGCTAGATAAAAGAATTGTCATTCCTGATTTCTTTAAAGAAATCATTAAATTCAACAATTCCTTTATACCATCTGGATCCAATCCATTGGTAGGTTCATCTAAAATGAGCAAATCTGGACTAGTAATTATTGCCATACCTAATCCCAAACGTTGTTTCATACCTAAAGAAAAGCTCCCTGCTTTTTTCTTTCCCGTATTAGATAGCCCAATCAAGTTTAATACTTCATTAATTCGTTCGTCAGAAATGTCATATAACAATGCTCTTGTTTTTAAGTTATCATAAGCAGATAAGTTCATGTAGATAGCTGGAGTTTCAATAAGAGCTCCAATCTCATATATACACGCATTTTTTTTCCCATTAAAAATAACCGTACCACTATCAGCATTTTCAAGACCAAAAATAATCTTCATAATTGTTGATTTTCCTGCACCATTAATACCTAATAATCCACAAATACTCCCCTCTTTTATTTCAAAAGAAATATTTTTCAGTACTTCTCTATCCTTATATGATTTTCTAAGTTTTTGAACTTGTATATTCATAACTATAATTCCTCCTTGTTTTATACTTGTATGTTATACTTTATTTTTCAAAATTTGTTCAGAATTTCCAATTTTACAAAATTAAAAAAATAGACAGTCCTCAATTTAGAAAACCATCTATTTTTATACATAACTATTATATGGAAGCTATCTAATATATCCTTACAGAATTATTTTTTAATAAGCAACGTCACTTGAGCGCCACCTCTATCTGGATTTGATAAAAACAATTCTCCTAAATGTCTAGTTGCAACTTGTTTAGCAAATGCTAACCCTAAACCATAGTGCTTATTATTCCTACCTTTATTCTCAGTATAAAATAACTTATCTGCATTTAATAAGGACTGTTCAGTAAAAGGCAGACCATTATTCCACACTACAAAATTAATATACTCTGTTTCCTCAATGATAGTAAGCGTAACTTTTTTTCTCCAGAACTATATCTTGCTGCATTTGCTAAAATGTTAATTAATGCCCGATTTAAATTAAAGCGATTTCCCTTAAAAAATATTAATTTTGTAGTATTAATAATTTTGAAATCAACCTTTGCATTATTCATTACAGATTTCGCTTCTACTGACAGCTCACTTAAAAATTCGGATAAATGTATCTGTTCTCCATAATCTTTATCTTCAATTAGTAATCTTGAATAATCAATCATTGAACTAAAGTATCTTTCAAAAACTACTATACTGTTATTCATTGACTGAGTGTATTCCTTCTGTTGAACAGTCAAGTTAGTTAATTCAAGCAACTCTAAATTTCCCTTTAGTACTGTTAAAGGAGTTTTTACATCATGAGCTAATGCACCAACTTGAAAAGATAAATCTTCCTTCTCCCTTCTCTCTGATTTGAGTAAATTAGTTAACTCGTCGTCCTTTTGATATAATACAGAAAGAATTTCATCGAACTCTTGTATTTGAGCAGGAATGTTTTTATCTTTAAATGTTAACTGTCCCATGTTTAAAGTCTTTTTTTGTATGAGGAGAAAATTATTTGAAAATTCTTTTATTAATCTTGTAAGTGACCAAATGAGTAAAATTGTTTCGATAACGAAGAAAAATAAATAAGAAAATAGATTAAATGAAAAGTGACGCAAATTCGGATTAACAAACTCAGGTATCATGGGTTGCCTGACAGTAAGTACAATCTCTGAATTAGCGTAATACCCATAATACACTGCATCATTACTTATGGATTCATTTTTAGCAAAAACTTCTCGATAGGCTGGCAAATCCTTTTTTTGATAGTTGCCCTCTTCAATTGTACCCGTCTTGCGATTAAATACAACATAGTCAAATATAGAGTTATTCATTGCTTGGACTACATCACTTAAATTGCTGCTATCACTCACTGAAATTTCCATTTTAGAGCCGTATACATTTAATTGTCCAGTAAAAACAAGTAAATAAGTAAATATAAAAAATAAAAGTATACTCAGTAACGTACCTGTTACTAGTTCTAAAACAGTCCTTATTATGCGTCCTCTAATTGTACTCTTCTTACTCATGCCACTTGTATCCCATACCTCTAACTGTTTTTATAGGATTAATTCCATACGATGAGAATTTTAATCTTATTTGATAGATATACTCAGATATTGAACGAAAGAGGGTTTCAGCATCATCATCATAAACATTTTCATATATATCTTGTACAGTAAAAATTTTTCTTGGATTGCTAGATAATAGCTCTATGATATCATATTCCCTACTTGTAAAAGCAAGACTATCTCCATTAATACAAACAATTTTTTCTTGTAAATAAATCGTTATTGGGGATAATTCTCGAACAATTTGATTACTTAATTCACCTTGTTTGTATCGTTCTTCTCGTTTGAGATTTGCAGCAACTTTAGCAATTAATTGATTGATGCTGAAAGGTTTTGTAATATAGTCATCTCCTCCTAAATTCAATCCTGATACTATATCATCTTCGGTGTCTTTTGCACTAACAAAAATAATAGGGGAGCTTACTTTATTTCTAATCTGCTTACAAATTTGCATACCATCTATATTAGGCATCATTACATCTAATAAAATCAAATCAAATCCTTTGAAATTATTAATATTGATTGGTGCAGTCACTTCTTGATACGTCGTTACCTGATAGTTTTTCATCTCTAAAATAGTTCGCATCAATTTCAAAATTTCAAAATCGTCATCTACAACTAATATCTTATACATTCTATCACCTCAAAAAATTTTAGAGAACTACCTGCAATGCTCCGTATTTCTGACAAAGAATAGTCTCAATACATCAGTTTGTAATGTAAATTAAATTTTTAGAAACTAGTATAAATCTATTTTACACTATCTTGAACAAAATTCGTAATATTTAATAATATAATTTGAGTGCCATCAATATCATTTCTTATCCAGCAGAAATAACCATAACTTTCCCATCTATATGTGAATAATCCTCCCCCTTAAGTTCTCCAACGTAATGTTTCAATGCTTCTTGATTATTTTAATCTAGACCCTCATCACCTACTGAAGCAACAATTATTGAACCTTGACATTTGAGATTGTATCAGAGAAAATTCAGATTTTATTCAGAGAAAAAATCATCTTTACACTACTAGTGAAATTCAAATTTAAGAAAGAATCAATTTCTAAAATTTTTCATGTCCTAAAAAAACGGAATACGTTTTGAACTTGTTCAGATTATTTTCTATCCCTTCTTCCACTTATGCCCAGCCCAGCCTGCCAAGACAAGTAAAGCAAGGTTAAAAATGATAAAGAAATGTGACCTTTTCAACTTTTCTTTTCAAGATAGGTTGAGTATTCCTATCCTCCTCATTCTCAAAAAGAATTTTAGGTAATTTATAATACCGTTCTGAAGTTTGGTATTGATTTGCGGTAATTCGTTTCATAGCGCCCCTCCAAGTTCTTTGAGTATTAAATCTCCACTTTATTCCAATCGAACCAAGCCACTTTTTTCTAATTCAGCCATACGAGAGATGGCTTCAACAATATCAATTCCCATTTCACGTACTAAAAATGAAATGACAATATAGCGTGATGATTGTAATTCTTTTGTCATTTTCCCTCCTGAAAATAAAAAAAGGAGAACAATATTCAATTGTTCTCCACGATAAATTTGTTAAAAAGAAAAACCCTGCCAAATTAATTTTTGGTAGGGTTTTTGGTAGGAAACTAAATTAATTTATCAGTTTCTAAAATGTGTTCACGATTCTAAAAGGCTGATACTATAGTATTCCGATTTCTAATTGGTATATGCCTCTTATTTAAGAGTAACTGAAGCTCCAGCTTCTTCCAATTTAGCTTTGATTTCTTCAGCTTCTGCAGTTGCAACGCCTTCTTTAACAAGTGCTGGTGCACCGTCAACAAGTTCTTTAGCTTCTTTAAGACCAAGACCTGTGATTTCACGTACAACTTTGATAACGCCAACTTTTTTGTCGCCTGCAGATGTCAATTCAACGTCGAATGAATCTTTAGCAGCACCAGCGTCAGCAGCACCAGCTGCAGCAACAGCTACAGGAGCAGCTGCAGTTACACCAAATTCTTCTTCGATAGCTTTTACAAGGTCGTTCAATTCAAGGATTGAAGCTTCTTTAATTTCAGCAATAATGTTTTCAATGTTCAATGCCATTGTTATTTCCTCCAAATATGTTTTAAATTTATAATAGATTTTCGTAGCTAGGCTACGCTGCGTAGCTTAAGATTAAGCTGCGTCTTCTTTGTTGTCTGCAACCGCTTTGACTGCAAGAGCAACGTTGCGCACTGGCGCTTGAAGTACAGAAAGGAGCATAGAAAGAAGTCCTTCGCGGTTTGGAAGAGTTGCAAGTGCAAGAATCTCTTCTTTAGATGCGACAGCGCCTTCGATTGCACCACCTTTGATTTCAAGTGCTTCAGCGTTTTTAGAAAAGTCGTTCAAGATTTTCGCTGGTGCGATAACATCTTCGTTAGAAAATGCTACTGCAGATGGTCCAACAAATACAGATGCAAGATCTTCAAGACCAGCTTTTTCAGCTGCACGACGCAAGATTGAGTTTTTAATCACTTTATACTCAACTTCGCTTCCACGAAGCTCACGACGAAGAACTGTATCTTGCTCAACTGTCAAACCACGAGCGTCTACAACGACGATAGATGCAGCAGCTTTCATTTTCTCAGCTACTACGTCAACTAGTTCCGCTTTTTTAGCAATAATTGCTTCACTCATTAGTGTGTTCACCTCCGTAATTATTTTGCTTGGGGAAATTTTTCAAAAGAAAAACGCGCCCAAACCTAGACACGAAAGTACAATACGCTTCTTTTTACATGATACGTTTTGTCCTCGGTAGGATATTTATGAGTCGAGCTCCCCTACTGTCTTAGGCAGTTTTTTCAAACCGTATATAAGTATAGCATAGTCAAAAAAAGAATGCAAGATTTTTACAAACTTTTTTTAAAATTTTTCGTGATTTTTCTTTTAAATTTCTACTGTTAGGACTTGACCTTGCTTAACAACCTGTTCTCCGCCGATATAGACATCATCAACATCACTGGATTTAACAGCATAGACGAGATGAGAAAGCATATTTTCCTGAGGTTGGAGATGAATTTTGCCTTGTGGTTGGATGACCAGAAAATCTGCTTGCTTGCCAACTTCCAGACTTCCTATCTGATTTTCCATTCCTATGACCTTAGCCCCTTCGATTGTCAGTGCCTTGAGGGCTGTTTCGATTGGGAATTGGCTGGCATCCCCACTTTTCATCTTCTGAAGAAGGGCTGCAGTCCGTCCTTCCTCAAACATATCAAGGTTGTTATTGGAGGCAACCGAATCCGTCGCAATTCCGACTGCTACTCCTGCTTTTTGCAGTTGAATGATAGGAGCAATCCCTGATGCCAGTTTGAGGTTACTAATAGGATTGTGGGCAATAGACACTTGAGAAGTTGCCAAGCGTTCAATTTCTCTCTCGTTTAATTCGACCCCGTGAGCAAAGACAGACGGATGATCTAAGTAACCCAGTTCTTCAAGAAAGGCGAGGGGGCGTTTGCCGTATCGTTTCAGGATAATGCCTGACTCCTCCTTGGTCTCCGCCACATGGATATGGATAGGAATATTCAGTTCTTTTGCCATATCCAAGCTTTCTTCCAGCAAGTCTCTACTACAGCTGTAGGGAGAATGTGGGGCTACCATCACCTTGAAATTTGGATTTTTATATCCAATAATTTCTTCAATGATTGCTCGAGTTCTGCTTATAGTTTCATCAGTTGTCTCCGCCTCAGAAGAAAAGAGGGTAGGTGAGAAATAACAACGCATCTTGGAATCTTTCATTGCCTGATAAATCCTCTCAATATCCACACCATTGGGATTATACATATCATTAAAGGTTGTTGTTCCTGACTGGAGCATCTCTGTCAGAGCTTCTTTAACCGCCTTAGTAGTCATGTCAGGAGTAAACTCAGCTTCTGCTGGCCAGATATAGTCATTGAGCCATTCATGAAGATTACTATCATCTCGGACTCCTCTCAATCCTGTCATAGCAGAGTGTGTGTGGCAATTAACCAAACCAGGCATAATCCAGGCTCCCTGATAGTCTATAATCTGCTCAGCTTGCTCTAAAATCTCTGACTTCTCTTGACCAACATAGACGATTTGAGAATCCTTAACTGCTAAGATTCCATCCAAATAAACATGGAAATCTTGGTCACAAGTCACGATATTTACATGCTGAAAGACTTTCATACTAGGCTCCTTTTCTAAAAGACAATTTACAGTGAATAATTTTTCTAGCTATTGTAACAAAAAAGTCACCCGAAGGCAACTTTTTTCGTCCATAAGATTTTAAAATAGGAAGGCTTATTCTGAGCTAAAAGCTGCAGCTTGCTGCATTTGGTAATACTTGCCTTTTCTAGCCATGAGGTCCTGATGATTGCCATGCTCCACAATATCGCCATCCACCAAGACAAGAATCAAATCTGCATCCTGAATAGTTGACAAACGGTGAGCAATGATAAAGCTTGTACGCCCCTTCATGAGTTTAGCAAATGCATCCTGAACTAGCACTTCTGTCCGTGTATCGATGGAGGAAGTTGCCTCGTCTAAGATAAGAATCTTAGGGATAGCTAGAAAGACTCGAGCGATGGTCAAGAGTTGGGCTTGACCGACAGAGAGAGATTCTCCAGCATTTTCCAACTTGGTATCATAACCTTGAGGTAACTGTTGGATGAAAAAGTCGGCATTGGCTGCTTTGGCAGCAGCAATCACTTGCTCCCGACTGGCATCAGGGTTTCCAAAGGCAATATTGTCATGAATAGTCCCTTGCTTGAGCCAGGTTTCTTGGAGGACCATACCAAACTGCTGGCGTAAGGAGGCACGACTATAGTCATAAATGGATTTCCCATCCAGCAAGATATCTCCTGAGTCAATGGGATAAAAACGCATGAGGAGATTGATAAGGGTTGATTTTCCTGCACCTGTCGGACCAACAATAGCCACTTTGCTACCAGCTGGAATATCAATAGATAAATCCTTAATCAAAATCTTTTCAGGATGGTAGCCAAAAGAGACCTGTTTAAAGGAAATGGCTCCCTTAACTTGGTCACTGGTCAAGACTTCCTTACCTGTTTCAGCCACCTCAGGACTTTCTAAGACAGCATAGACACGCTCTGCACAAGCTAGAGCACTTTGTAACTCAGCTAGTACTGAAGAAATATCGTTAAAAGGCTTGGTGTATTGTTGAACATAGTTCAAAAAGGTCACTAAGCGCCCAATGGTAAAGGTTGAACCCATCATGATACGATAAGCTCCTACTCCAGCAAGAACAGCATAAATGAGTGCATTGACAAAGCGAGTCGAAGGATTGACCGTTGATGAATAAAAGATGGCTGACTGCGAATAACCTGCATAGTTGTCATTAGTCTCGTGCAGCCTTTGTATAAACTCTTCCTGAGCATTGAAGGACTGGATAATATTCTGCTGGCTAAGCGATTCTTCAATTAATTGTGTCTGAATCCCCCTTGTCTCTGTTTGCTTTTGGAAGAGATGATAAGACCTCTTGGCAATAAAGCGTGAGATTACCATAGACAGTGGCGTCAACAATAAGACTAAGAGAGTCATGAGGAGATGAATTTGAAGCATGGCTAGAATGCTAACCAAAATCATCAAGACACCAATGAAAAATTGGTTAAAAATCATGGTCAAGCCAGCTGCCAACTGTTCTATGTCCGTGGTTACACGACTGACCATTTCTCCACTTCCTTGTCGATCCACAAAGGCAATCGGTAACCGATGGAGCTTATGGATGATTCGCTCTCGCAAGTCTCTGGTATAAGAGAAAATTAGGCGATTATAGAGGAGAGGATTGACCCACTGCACCAGGGTATTTCCTATGACTACCAAGATCATTTGGAGAAAAATCTGCCAAAAAACTGGTGAAGAACCAGCCACCAGGACTTGGTCAATGACCTGCCCAATCAAGATAGGTAGGTAGATTGATAATCCTATCTGGGCAATGGTTCCTAGAAAAGCTAGGAAAAGGAGGAAGGGATGGCTTGCTAAATCTTTTGCCAAACGTGTGAGCGTCTGGTTTGCAGTTTGTCGTCTCATACTAGTCCTCCTTTCCACGTTGAGATGCATTGATTTCGCGATAGACTTGACTGGACTTCATCAAGTCCTCGTGCTTGCCGATAGCTAAAAGCTCACCTTTTTCCAAGAGGAGAATCTGGTCAGCCATCTGTAAAGTCGAGGTTCGTTGAGAGATCAAGATTAAGCTCGTATTTGGCAAATTTTCTCGAATAGCTTTCAAGAGCTTGGACTCGGTAATGGTGTCGAGGGCCGAAGTCGCATCATCTAAGATGAGAAACGGAGCCTGGCGCAAAACTGCGCGAGCAATAGACAGCCTTTGTTTTTGTCCACCTGAGAAATTTCGACCTCCTGCCTCAACTAGGGCATCCAAGAGTCCTTCCTTTTCACTGACAAAATCCTTGGCTTGTGCAATTTCCAAGGCCTGCCAGAGTTCTTGGTCAGTTACTTCTTGATGTAAACCTAGAGTCAAGTTGGAACGAATGCTTCCCTTAAAGAGTTCGACTTTTTGGGGCACATAGGCAATCCAAGACCGCCACTCCTCTAAATTACGAGGACTAGATCCATCTCGATAAAGGTCAATGCTCCCCTTGTCTGCTGGATAAAGTCCAAGAATGAGTTGCACCAAACTTGATTTACCAGAACCTGTTCCCCCAATGATACCAAGGATTTGCCCTTGCTTCATATCAAAAGAAATGTCTCTCAGAGAAGGCTGGGCCGCATCAGGATAGGTAAAGGTCAGTTCTTGAACTTGTAAAACCTGATTTCTGGTAACTTGCTTTTTCTCTAATTCTGAATGGATGTCTTCTGGAGCTTCGGCAAAGACTTCCTCAATTCGCTTAGCTGAGATATAGGACTGGTTGAGGGAATTGATCAGCATGGCAAGCTTGACCAATTCCACCAAGATCTGTAGGAGATAATTAATAAGGGCAATGAGAGCACCTTGACTGAGTAAACCTCCCTGAATTGAAACATATCCCTGCCAGATAATAACGAGGAGAGTTCCATTGACAATCAGATAGGTCAGGGGTGTTAATAAACTGGACCAGAAACCTGTCTTTTCTTGTAATCTAGCATAGACTTGGTTAAGGGTTTGAAAAATATGTAACTCTCGTTTTTCTTGACCAAAAGCACGAATAACGCGCATACCTTGTATTTGCTGACGCGTTTCTTGAACCAGTTGGTCCGTTTTCTTTCTGAGACTACTGTAGAGAGGATTGACCAGTCGAGAGAACCCTACAATAACAATGGTCAAAATGACAACCATGACCAAGAACCAGAAAGTCAGCTCAGCTGAAATGCGATAGGCCATAAAAATGGCTCCAAAAACGATAATAGGTGCTCGCAAAAAGAGGCGCAAGAATTGATTGATCCCAGTCTGAATCTGATAGGTGTCCGAAGTCAAGCGAGTCACCAAACTAGAAGTGGTCAGGCGGTCTCTGCTATCCTTGGGCAAGGAAAGAATATGACGATAGAGATCATCTGTCAGTCCTTTGGCAAATCCAACCGCAGCCTTAGCTGAGTAGAACTGGGCTATTAAGGCCACTAAAACGCCAATCACTGCAAAGATAAAGAGTATGCCAATCTGCATCCAGAGATGTCCTTGATCTCCCTGAGGTAAAGATTGGTCAACAATCCCAGCAATCACCATGGGAACCAAGAGCTCAAAAACAGCTTCTAACAGCTTGAATAAGGGAGCTAAAATCGATTCCTTGATATAGGGTTTGAAGTAAGATAATAGGTGTTTCATAAATCCCTTCTATTCGTATTCTGGAAATAAAGAAAGTGGGAAGCACCCACCATCTCTGATTTATTTGCTTAAGTAAGGTAGTAGATAGCCATATCCTGCTTCTTCCATCTCATCCTTGGATACAAAACGCAAGGATGCAGAATTAATACAGTAACGCAGGCCACCTAACTCCCGAGGTCCATCTGTGAAAACATGACCCAAGTGAGCATTGCCTGAACGAGAACGAACCTCGATTCGCTCCATTCCATGACTCAGATCCTTGTAATAATGAATCAATTCCTTGGAAATCGGACGGCTAAAACTTGGCCAACCACAGCCTGAGGCAAACTTATCCTTGGCAAAAAAGAGTGGCTCACCCGTCGTAATATCTACATAAATCCCTTCTTCAAAGGTTTGGTCATAGGCATTGCTAAATGGAGCCTCTGTAGCAGCTTCTTGGGTAACACGATAGGACTCTTCGGTCAAGCTTTTCTTTAACACCTCTTGACTAGGCTTTTCATAGTGAGAGGCATCAATCAATGGCTTCTCAGCATCGGTCACATCGATATGACAGTAACCTGAAGGATTCTTCTTCAGATAGTCTTGGTGGTAATCTTCAGCTAAAATATAGTGGCGAAGTTTCTCCACCTCTACTGCAATCTTTCGCCCAAGCATGCGCTCCTGCTCCTGCACCACTGTATAGATAGTTGGCAAGTCTGCTTCATCCTGGTAATAAATCCCGGTCCGATATTGGCGACCACGGTCATTTCCTTGTTGATTGACTGATAATGGATCAATAACACGGAAATAATAAAGTAAAATTTCTCTGAGTGAGACTACCTTCTCATCGTAAATTACTTGAACCGTTTCTGCATGGTCTGTTTCTTTGAGCAACTGGTAATTGGTCGTTTCGACTTGACCATTAGCGTAGCCAACACTGGTTGCTAGCACTCCAGAAATACGTGAAAAATACTCCTCTAAGCCCCAAAAACAACCACCTGCTAGATAAATTTCTGCCATCTTTATTTCTCCTTTATCAAGTTTTTAACTCGAATTCTTTTCAAAAAAAGGATAGGAAGCCCTCTGGTCGAGAGTTTCCCCATCCTATCTTCTATTCTTTATTTTGCTTCTACACGGACACCTTGGGTATCAACCTTCAAGTCATGAAGTTTTCCTTTGAAGGGGTGCTTTTCCAATTCTACCTTAATCGTTGGCATCTTGTCATGAGAAGCCAAAACCATAACTGTCGGCCCAGCACCAGAGAGGTAGGTTGCATAGGCACCATTCTCTTTGGCTACTTGCTTGATCGTCGCAAATTCTCTCACCAAGTCCTGACGATAGAGTTCGTGGAAGAGGTCTCCCTCGATTGCTTGTCCAGCTGTCACCATATCTCCTGCCAACAAGGCTGCGACAGCTACATTGGCGATAGAACTGGCAGCGACAGCTTCCTTGTAAGATAATTTCTTAGGTAAGACACCACGGCTATCTCGAGTGCGTAATTCATAGTTAGGAATGTAGGCTAGGAAATCACACTCTGGGAAGTCAGCCACGATAGCAGAGACTTGCCCGTCAACGGAACTTGCAATAACCAGATTACCATAAATGGCTGGAGCCACATTGTCTGGATGTCCTTCAATCTTAGTCGCTAACTGCAATTTTTCATGGTCTGATAAGTTGAGCTGACCCAGTTGGTTGGCTAGTTCAATCCCAGCAACAATAACCGAGCTGGAAGAACCCAAACCACGCGCCAAGGGAACATTACTAGTCATTTTCAAGCGTCTCGGTTGCAAGTCTGGTACAATTTGCAAAGCGATTTTGAGCAAGAGATTACGCTCGTCATGAGGAATCCATTTACCAATCTGGTGTTCAATCAACCACTCATCTCGTTCTTCACAGACCTCAATTTGAAGATACTTGGTTACAGCTACACCGACCGAGTCAAATCCTGGCCCGATATTGGCACTGGTTGCAGGTACAATAATCTTCATCTTATTCTCCTAGCACCTTGAAGGTATTCAAGAGGTCGAATTCTGAAACCTTCTTCAATTCAGCTGAGACATTTTCAAGTTGGGCTTTATTAATCTTGTGTGTGATGATCACAACACGCGCCTTGTCACCCTCTTTGCCATCTTGTAGGATTTGCTTGAAGGAAATATCTTGAGCGTTGAAGATTTCAGCCAATTTTAAGACCTGACCTTTTGAGTCTGGTGCCAAGATTGAGAAGTAGTAATTAGCTTTAACATCCTCAGGATTAGCCAAGACCAAATCACGACTGTATTCGTTGAAGTCTTTACCAATTGTTCCATCATTCAAACGACGAACGATACGGACAATATCTGCTACAACACTTGTTGCAGTTGGTTTTTGACCAGCACCTGGTCCGTAGTACATAGACTCACCGATACCGATAGATTCTACAAAGACAGCGTTCATTACTCCATTCACACTGGCAAGTGGATGCGCTTTAGGAAGGAAGGTTGGAGTCACTTCTGCAGCAATTCCTGAAGGAGTTTCCTCGATAGAACCAACCAATTTCACTACATAACCAAGCTCTTGAGCCACAGCTACATCTTCTGGTGTGATGTTGCGGATTCCCTTGTGGGCTACATCGTCAAATGCAACCTTCATGCCAAAGGCAAATTGGCTCAAAATCACCATCTTGTAGGCTGCATCAATCCCATCTACGTCATTTGTTGGGTCACTTTCTGCAAATCCAAGTCTTTGCGCTTCGGCAAGAGCATCATCGTAAGACCAGCCTTCTTCGACCATCTTGGTCATCATGAAGTTGGAAGTTCCGTTGACCACGCCAAGGACACGAGTGATTTTGTCAGAAGCTAAGGAATTTGCCAAGGTACGAAGAATTGGAATCCCACCAGCTACTGCTGCTTCGTAGTAAAGTGCTACATTATGCTCTTTAGCGATTTCTAACAATTCTGCACCATGGACAGCCAAAAGGTCCTTGTTAGCAGTCACAACGTGTTTGCCAGACTCCAAGGCACGAGTGATAAAGGTTTTAGCAGGTTCGATACGCCCCATCAATTCCACTACAATCGTAATGTCTTGATCTGACAAAATGTCATCCACATTGGTTACAAAGTTAAAGTCATTCCCTGCTGCAAGCAAGCGATTTTTCTCATCTTCATCCTTGACCAACACCTTAGCAACTTCAATCTCTGAATGTGCTGATTGATTGATTTTTTCTCCATTTTCCTTTAGGAGGAAAGGCACACCACTTGCAACGGTACCAAATCCTAGTAAAGCAATTTTAACTGTCATGTTTGTCTCCTCGAAATTTTCTAATATAGCCATTATAACAGAATTTTGTGAAAATTTCTATTATAGTAAATCACTATTTCAGTCTAGAAAAGAAAAAACGAATCTGATGATTCGCTCTTCTTAAAATCTAGAAATAGCTTTCCAGAAATGATTATCCAATCTTTTGTAGATTGAGCACTGCATCATGATTCATCAAGACTTGACCATACTCCTGCAAGACTGAACGACTGATATCACTATCGTCCGCAAACTCACGCATACGAGCCAACAGCCAAGCTGGATATGGACTTGGATGATTTTCAATATCCACTAAAATGGTCAAATAATAGCGCTCATTCATCTTGTAGAGTTCAGAAGTTTCCATCTCAAAAGTCACTGTCTGGGCAAAAGCCACCAAGTCAGCCAACTTAGCAAAAGAAAGGATGTAATAGATGTAAGGCTCTTTCTTGCTCTCAGCTTCTTGTTCAGCCTGCTCTTGCTCTTCTTCCTTAGCTTCGACTTGCTCTAGAGATTGAATCGCTTCGATATCATCCTTAGTTTTGTCTGCGATGCTTTTTTCCAAGGTTTTGATAAATTCATCTGGCGACATTTGAGCCAATTCTTCCATATCTGGTAAATCCGATAAGTCTTCAAAATCTAGATTTTGGTCAATCTTTGATTTGGTTACAAAGACATCTACCTTATCAGGTTTTGGAGTCACACGGAAGCTCAACATACCTGTATCTAGAAAGCTCTCAGGCATCTCTAACTCATCCAAGATAGCATAAAAGAACTCTTCTGTTTTTTCTTGAGGGACGAGAAAGTCAGCAATCTCCATTCCTCGATCCATCAAATCCTCTAAAGACATCGTGATTTTTAAAGTTGTATCACTGATTTGTTTCATTTTCATTGCTAGTAACCTCATACTTTCAGTTCTATCTATTATACTAGATTTTTACGATTTTATCAAAAGAAGGCTCCTCTGTCGGGATAGATTTTCCATAGGGTAACTTCTGTAGAAGACTCTAATACTCTTCGAAAATCTCTTCAAACCACGTCAGCTTTATCTGCAACCTCAAAGCGGTGCTTTGAGCAGCCTACGGCTAGCTTCCTAGTTTGCTTTTTGATTTTCATTGAGTATAAAAGAAAATTTCTGCAGACAAATAGAAAAAGCCTTCAAAATCAAACTTCTTGTCCGACTTTGAAGACCTAATACATCAGAAAGCTTATAGTTTAAAGCTTGCTACACCGAGGATAGAACGATTTAAGTTTCTGAGAATTTGAAGACTTTGCTCAAATTTCTTATAACGAGTCACTCCGTACTCTTCAACAAGAAGGACTGTATCTCTTTCCAAAAGCGATGGCACATCTTGTAAATCGACAAAATGCATTCCTTTTAAAGACTCTTGATTTTGTTTCAATTTATCTAGGATAGCTTTGTTTGAGCTAACGATTGTTAATTCTTGCCCAGCATTTTTGTATGACAAGACATCTGCTAGGTTAGCAATTGTTGTAATCTCTGTTACAAAATCAATTTGATACTGAGAAAAATCACCTGCTCTATTGATTGTTGGATTAAAGAGATAAACCAATACATTTCCCATCACAACCAAAATCACACAGACCACTCCAATAACAGCTAAACGAAGAATCAGATTTTTCACATTTAAGCCGAGCGCTGTTTCACCATTTGCATTCAATTCTTTAGAGTTGATGGTTTCTAATTTTTCAATTTTCACATTTGCATAGGTATGTTTAAATTTCTCAATCAACCCATCAATTTTTCGCTCCAACAAGTCATTGGCATCTTTACTTGGTGTCAAAATTTTCACACCAACCCCTGCATCGTCAATCATATAGTAGACGGTCAATTTTTTCCACCAATAGTCATTCGTTGAATTTTTCAAGGTTGTTTCGGTCGTATCCAATTCACTGGCAATTTTTTTCAACTCACTGGGTTCTACATCATTAAAAAGATAAGCTCCATTCAAATTTCCATCAATCAATTTCCCATAAAAATCACTATAACCACCAATTTGATGATTCAAAATCGTTTTAGCTGAATCTTCTGGAGGAGTGATTTTATAGCTAAGATAAGTTGAATAACTTGTTGTGTCTTTGACAGTGTTTTTATTCTTAACTGCCTTAATTGTAAATGGTACAGCAATGAGAGCAAATAAAGCGATGAGAGCTAGAATATTTGCTTTTCGTTTTTTGTATAGATTTGCAAACAAATCAGCTACTGAATAATGTTCAAACATGATTTTTTTCTCCTTTGTTTAGTAGATACTGGTTCTCTTTTGTAAGCATTTTCGCTACGAATATAATCACAAGAACAATTCCCCAGAATTGCATTGTAAATAGATTGAAGAAACTTTCTGAAAAGCTACTTCTTGGCATAAAGAATAGATTATTCAAGATGAGTAGGGACAAGGTAAATAGGATTGTTCTTGAACGATAGGCTACTTGCAGCATGGCTATGAATAACATACCTAGCAAGAGACTAAGTAGAAAGACTCCTATCATACCATAGTCTGTATACAACTCCATAATATAGCTACTTCCAATACCATGTCCTTTCAAGTATTCCTTGTTCAAGACTAGATAGGATAGATTGTGGGCATAACTATTACTATCAATAGCTAATTCCACACTATTGGTTGTATGTTCAAAGGCTTTTCCTCCGAAAATAGCCCCCAAACTTCCCCTCGCAAAATAATCAAGAACAGGACCAAAAGTAAAATTACGGAAATCTCGGTAAGGGAGGCTACTGTTAAATAGAAAACCTCGAGCTAAAACACCAAAACTAGTCCCTTGTTTATAGATAAAGTCAAGCAGGATATCCCAAAATCCTGTATGGGAAACTTGGACATTATCCCGTACATAATTGAGCACTCCCATCGCCAACATGAGAATAGGAGAACCTACAAAAATCGCCAACTTTTCTTTAAACCCAATCCATTTTCCTTTTTCAGTTTGCTCCCGCATAAAGTAATAAACAAAAGCAAATAGAATACTTAAAATAAAGGGATTGCGTGTCCCGATTGCCAAATGAATGGTATTAGCTGCAATAAAGGAGACAAGCACTGCTGTTGCCTGCAATTTCTTTGGCTTGGTTGCCAAATACATACACATTGCATAGACCGTAAATGTTGATAAGATATAGGTAAAATAAGGCAGTTTACTTTCAAAGTTTGCATAGTAGGCATAGTAGGAAGTCTGCAAGCGATACAGGAGCCGTTCAAATAACCGAATGAAATAGAAAGGATAGGTTAGAAGAAAAACTCCTAGCGATACAAAGCGCAACCGCTTGATGTAAACATCTTTTAGAGAACTTCCTATCTTGGGTACTTGTATTTTCTTTCTAGCTATAAAATAGCGAGCTAGGAGCCCCCCTATGGTCAATCCCAATATCGAAACCATGACGACTATAAAAGCAAAGCGATAGGCTATGGGATGATAGGTATCTAAAGCACCATCCCTAAAATAATCAATGGTAGGCCTTGATACCAGAAATACAAAAATAGTTAAAAAGAAAATAAAATGGATTAAGTAATACTTGATATCATTCCAACAAGCAATTAAGCTACTAACCAGTAAGAACAATAAAGTAGAAAGCAAGCTAACATTGTTATTATTAAACAGATACACAATTCCACTTGCTAGTGTCAAGGCATAGCTGACTAGGGTCAAACTAAATAATAATCGTTTTCCATCAATCACTTGCTCACCCCCGTTCTAATGTAATTTTTTAGATTTTTCAATATTTTTTAGTAATAAGAATCGGTATAAGGAAATATTTATGAATAGAGCCAAAGCACTAATTCTTCTCCCCTTACGGAAAATTGGATTCCTAAAAATAGCAAAGGCATGGCTTTTTAAAAAACGATGAATCTGAGCATAGGCTTCAAACTGTTTATACTGATCATCTAGCAACATCTTATCCAGAATAAAGAAGTGGGCATAGGCCAATCTGAAAAAAGCAACCTCTTTCAAGTCAGGATAGTTTTTCACAACTTCATTATAAAACTTTTGGTAGATATCAATATAGGCTAAATCCTTCTCTGCATAGGGTTTAGTCGTAATACTATCTCCTCTATGAAAATAGTAATAATAGGGTTTGGTATTAACCACATACTTCTTGGCCAACTTGATCAAATCAAAATGATAATAAGCATCTTCATAAATCAATCCCTTTGGAAAGGATAGGGCAGTTGCAATCTCTCTCTTGATTAGCTTATTGCAGATCGTTCCAGGTATTTTTTCACCTATGAGGTATTCCCTCAGAAATGTTTGAGAATCACAGACAAAATACTCATCCTGATTGGCTGACTGTGGGCTTTCATCATTAGCATAGACATTCATGACACCACAGCTCGAAACATCCGCATCTTCTTGAATTAATTGCTCATATAAGCTCTGAATCATTGCTGGATGGATATAATCATCTGAATCAATAAAAATCAGATAATCTCCGTGAGCCTGTTTCATTCCATCGTTTCGTGCTTGCGACAAACCTTCATTCTTTTTATGAAGCACTGACACCCTATCATCTTGTTCAGCGATTGAATCACACAAGCGACCACTTTCATCCGTTGCTCCATCATCAACAAGAATGATTTCCAGATTCTGATAGGTCTGCTTCTGAATGGAAGCTATCGATTTTTCTAGGTACTGCGCCACATTATAGACTGGCACAATGACACTAATTAATGCAGTTTCCATGCTACTCCTCTAATAGTTTTTCTACTTGTTCGATTTGTTTGGCAATTGTAAATTGTTGAATGAATTGGCTGGCTTCATTAACATCAAAGTTTGAAGCAGAAGTCATGTAGTTCATAATTGCCTGCGCTGCCTCTTGATTGCTCTCAATGATTTGTCCAAATCGTCCTTCTTGGGATAATTCCTCAGCCCCTCCGACGTCAGTTGAGACAAAAGGAAGTCCCAGACTCAAGGCTTCCACATACACTCCAGGAAACCCTTCTTGTTTAGACATAGACAAGAGAACTTTCGTCTGAGATAAATACTGATAAGGATTTTTTTGATAACCAAGGAAATGTACATAGTCTTCAAGCTCATATTCTTTAACTCGTTTTTTCAGTTCCTCTTCCATATCCCCAGCCCCTATGAAGTAGAGATGATAGTTTTTTCCCTCTTGGTGTAATAATCGTATCACTTCTACCACACGGTCAGAACCCTTATTTTCCTCAATCCGTCCGATAGTACAGATACTTTGAGGCGCAATCTCGATATCGATCTTCTCTTGAGATTTTTCTAGAATGCTCTGAAAATCATATCCATTGTAAACTGTCCGTAATTTCGAAGCATAGTCTGGATAGACTTCCTTGATAGAATTGCTGGTTTTATTCGAAATTCCTACAATGGTATTCGCAGCATCCAACTGGCGTCTATGTGATTCTCTTTTGGAGCTATCCTTAATAAATTCTTCGATACTTCCATGAATCCAGGAGATTTTCTTGACTTCTTTTCTTTTAGAGAACAAAAGTGGAGGATTCATAATAGTAAAAGAAACTTCAACATCATAGTCATCTCTTACAAGCAAGCGACGAGTCAATCTTGGAAAATAAATTCTCATTCTCCACAAAAGAGCTCGAATCCATCTGGCTTGGCGATAATCCTGAAGGGATTTTAAAATGCATACATGCTTGGGAACAGATTCGTATCCCTTATCAAAATGTTCCATTTCAAGAATATCAATATCATACTTTTCTGGATCTAGATTTGAAACAATGGTAGATAGAATCTTCTCTGCTCCACCCCCGAGAGAAAAAGACCACATAAAAAATAATATTTTTTTCTTAGCCACCATATTCTCCCTTGTATTCTGTATAAGACTTATCCATATCAGCGATGACAGCATCATGATGTGGTACTTGCTTGTCTGCTGGTGGAGGTGTCATATAATCCCCAAAAGCAGTGCTGAGATAAGCATCATAGCCGACTGGAATAGGCATCTCTGTCTCTTCAAATGGCAAGAAGAGATTATCTTCAAAAGATTCGATTAGGTACTTATTTCTCATGTAACCAGGACCCGAGCATAATTCCGTGATTCCATCGCTCTCAGCTAGACTGTACTTGGTCATTTCTTTTTCAGCTTTTTTCCAAATGCGATAACGAAGAGATTTGGGAGTCACCCCCAGTAAAATACGGCTTCCCCACTTCATAAGTGCGCCATGTTTTTCTGGAATAGTTTGCGCACAAAAAAGAGAATAAATCAAGGCCCAGTGAACCTGCTTTTTCCGCTCAGCTGGATTTTTAGGATAATAATCCAAAGGTAAAACATCCAAGGCCAGACCATGTGGCAAATCCAAATCCTGCTGATAAGGTTTGATACAGGTAGTTTCCTTGTCACGAATGGTAATAAAAAGATTGCGGTCGACAAAATCCTTATTACTCTTTGACAAGAAATAACGCTCATCTGCATAACGAGGCCATAATTCTGCTAATTTTTCATAGTCCTTACGGGGCATAAAAAAGTCTAGGTCGTCGTCCCAAGGAATAAACCCCTTGTTTCGAAGGGCGCCAATAGCACCTCCTCCACAGAGATAACAAAGCAAATCATGTTCCTTGCAAAAAGCCACAAAATATTCAGCCATCTCCAGACTTCGAGCCTGAATTGCTTTTAAATCAGTCATATTGTTCATTATTCTTTCTATCGTATCGTTCCATTATACCATAAATAAGGGATGAAAATCTATTGCAGACTGTAAAAAATCAAAG